>CALWJU010000020.1 GCA_944381105.1 uncultured Clostridia bacterium
GACGAATATAACAGTGCTTGGATTGATGAAGGTCTTGCTGAATATTGTACGCTATTATTTTTTGATGAATATGACGAGTACGGCTTTGATTATAGCGAAATGATAGAAAACGCAACGGCAAGTTTTAAACTATTTGAAAAGATCTTTACAGATATTCTGGGACAGGTGGATACAAGTATGAATAGACCGCTCGACAAATTTAATACAGAGCCAGAATACGTGCAATGTGTATACAACAAAAGCGTACTTATGTACGATAGTATAAGGCAGACGGTCGGCAATCGTAAATTCAAAAGGACACTTGCCAAGATTGTGAAAGATTATAGTTATAAAAACATATCACCGCAACAGTTGATCTCTGCTTTTTGTGATGGAACAGGCTATAACCTAGAGGGATATTTTAACAGTTGGCTTGAAGGTAAGGTTATCATATAATAAAATTAAAAATCATTCAATAATCAAAAATAAAATTAAAAATAAACAATAATTTAATAAATTAAAAAATAGTCAAAAAAATAAAATAAAAATATAAATAAATTAAAAAAAAGGCTTTTTTTGCCTTTTTTTGATTTATTTCGACAATTAATTAATTTTTTTCAGTATTTTTTATTAAATAAAAATTATTTTTTAATTATTTTTTTTAACTTTTATTTTATTTTTTTATTTATAAAAATTGTTTTTTACAAATTTAATTTTTTATATTTTCTATAAATTTATAATAGATACCAAGAAGGTTTGTATATCTATACTTTATATGTGAGCTATATGTTTGATTTGCGCTAACGCGTGTGTCGCTTAAAAGCAGTTTACTCTGATCAAAGCACTCATCTAGAAGGCTTGAGATAAGATTTATCTCTTGTACTTTACTTGAAGCAAACAGTGTCTGAAAGTCATCACGGACAAGGGTAAAATTGCTATGAGCGTTGTTGACTGCAAGGCGTGCTGATATGTCATTATATACATTTGTATCTAAACTTATGGCTATATCATATAATTTTTTGTAGTATTCATAGATGGCATTTAATGCTTTATTCAAAACAGTACCCTCTTCGCTTGAAAATGTTCCATTTATAGTTATGCTTTCAAATTTAACAGAAAAAATTTCACTGTCTAGGTTTTGGTTTAATTTTATACTATTCTGCACAAGAGATGCATCATTTTTATTTACGTATACGCTTGATACAACATGATAATAATCGTCATTTTTCCATACATATCCGCCAGCTCCTATTCCTTGAAAATCTTCACTGCGCGACTGTGACTCGCTTTCAAGCTTAGATTTAGAAAGTGATAAGAAGTAAAGTTCAAATTCGGGCGAAGAAAGGTTTTCGACTTCGACATCTGTCTTTACAAGAAGGGTGGATAAATAAAAAGCGATGCTTAAACAAAATAGGAAAAAGACTAGCCCTAGCACTATTTCAAAAGTTTTTTTCGATTTGATAGAAAATTTTGGCATAACTTCTTGATTTATTATTCCTTTTAATGTATCAATGTAGTGTATGACAAAATTTTGCAAACTATGAGCAAAAAAGGGCTAAAAAAATTTAACAAACTTTGCAAAAGGTTGTATAATTAAGGTTGCAAGAAAATTGTTTAAAAGGAGTTTTTATGAAATTGAAACCATTATTTGATAGAGTTGTCCTTCTTCCTGAAGAAGAAAAGGAAACAAAAGGGGGAATTATTCTTCCAACGGCAACTGCCGAGAAATCACAGATTGCACGCGTTGTAGCAGTAGGAAACGGAAAGACCTTCGATGGCAAGGATGTAGGTATGCTAGTAAGCGTTGGCGACAGAGTGTTATTTAACAAATATAGTGGCACTGAAATCACTATTGATGATGTAAAGCATATAGTTATTAGGCAAGCAGATATACTTGCAGTGATTGAATAAAAGGAGAGAAGTATGGCAAAGAAGATATTGGAAGGAATAGAAGCTAGGAAAGCACTTGAAAAGGGAGTGTCAACTCTTGCAAGTACTGTAAAGATTACACTTGGCCCTAAGGGACGCAATGTCGTACTTGGAAAAAAGTTTTCATCACCACTTATCACAAATGACGGTGTAACTATTGCAAAAGAGATCGAACTTGATGATCCATTCGAAAATATGGGGGCTGAACTTATTAAAGAAGTCAGCATAAAGACAAATGATGTTGCAGGCGATGGAACAACAACCGCTTGTGTACTTGCTGAAGCCATAATCAAAGAAGGAATGAAAAACTTTACAGCGGGAGCAAACCCTATTATACTTAAGAAGGGTATTTTTAAGGCTGTCGATGTTGCTGTTGATAAACTTAAAAGCATATCGAAACCAATCAAAAGTTCACTTGACATAAAGCAGGTGGCATCCATTTCTGCAGGCGATGAAAATGTTGGTCAACTTATCGCAGAAGCCATGGAAAAAGTTGGAAGTGATGGCGTAATCACCGTTGAAGAAAGCCAAAGTATGAAAACAGAACTTGTGGTAGTTGAAGGTATGCAGTTTGACAGGGGATTTATCTCTCCATACATGTGTACAAACACAGAAAAGATGATTGCCGAACTCGCCAGTCCATATATTCTTATCACAGATAAAAAGATATCAAATATTCAAGAAATATTGCCTCTTCTTGAACAAATTGTAAAGACAGGCTCTAAACTTTTGATTATTGCTGATGATGTGGAGGGCGAAGCATTAACAACTCTTGTACTTAACAAAATTCGTGGTACATTTACCTGTGTTGCTGTCAAAGCGCCATCTTTTGGTGACAAACGAAAGGCAATGCTTGAAGATATTGCCATTCTTACAGGTGGAAGTGTGATAAGCGAAGAACTTGGCTATGACTTAAGCACTGTCACCATTGACATGCTCGGCAGGGCAAAAACTGTAAAGGTGGATAAGGACAATACAACCATTGTTGATGGCGGTGGAAGTCTAGAAAAGATTGATGAGCGAGTAAAACTTATAAAAAATCAGCTTAAAACTAGTCAAAGTGAATACGAAAGCGAAAAATTAAATGAAAGACTTGCTCGTCTTGCTGGAGGAGTTGCGGTAATACGAGTAGGTTGTGCGACTGAAGTTGAGATGAAAGAGAAAAAACTTCGCATTGAAGACGCGTTGGCAGCGACTAAAGCGGCAAGTGAAGAAGGCGTTGTCGTAGGTGGCGGAGTGGCACTATTAAAAACCGCTGATGAAGTTAAAAAACTAATTGACTCTCTTTCTGGTGATGAAAAGACAGGTGCAATGATAGTTTTAAATGCGATCGAAGCTCCTATTCGTCAAATTGCAAAAAATTCTGGTGTTGATGGCGGTGTAGTTGTCAATAAAATCTATGAAAACATCAATAATTCTGGTTTTGGTTTTGACGCTTACACCAATGAATACTGCGACCTTTTTGAAAGGGGAATAATAGATCCTACAAAAGTAACACGCTCAGCACTTCAAAATGCTGCTTCAGTTGCAGGAACAATGCTTACAACAGAGGCACTTGTTGTTGAAATAGAAGATAAACAAAAGACTAACAACGTCGATGTATACTAATAATGTTTGAAGTGTTTACGGACATTCTAAACAAACACCAATATAAAAATTATTAATATTTGGCTTACTTGTTAAGTGCAACTCAAAAATAACAAATTCCCTATAGACTAAAGATAACATAGTTATGAAAACATAACTATGTTACTTTTTATAATTTTTTGACGAAGATCTTACATTGTTGAGAGAAATTGATTGGATTTTAGGCTTTGTCTTTATTTTTTTGCAAATTCAAAAACATTTACAAGTTTAAAAATAAACATATTTTACCAAAATTAGTGTTTTCATGACTACAATCAATTAATATTTTTTGAATAAAAATGGCATAGTTATGAAAACATAACTATGCTACTTTTATAATACTATAGTTTTCGATGAAAATTTTACATTTTCGATTGTGTTTAATTTTTATTATCGAAAACCGAAAATTTGCTTGCAAGGGTGAGGCTGATGGTCATACATACTAAGTGATGAGTGTGTGAAACACACAAATTCGATAGAATTTATTAAAATTTTATGATAGTAAAATTTTAACATCACATAGTTTATATTACCGGAAGACGAACTTGCTTGCAAGGGTGAGGCTGATGGTTATACATACTGTGATGAACACAATTTATTGTGTTTTTGCGTTTAGCAAAATTAAAATTTAACTTGCTTAAATTTTAACATCACATAGTCTATATTATGTATCTCACTAACATTTCACCCTTTGCAAAACACATAATTAAGACAATACAAATACTAATTTCCTACAATTAATTTTAACATATCTTTATTTTATATGCAAATTAATCTTGATTATTTATAATATTTTCTTGTCCTTGCGTCTTTCTTTTCTTTTTTATTTTTATTTTACTCATTCTCTCATCGTGTTTTTCTTTATTTTTGAGAGGTTTTATCTTTTTAGGTTTTTTATCCTTTACTTTTTTTACCTTTTTAACCTTTTGCTTCTTTCTCTTAATAAGTTTTTTAGGTATAGAGCCATCGTCTGGCATGCCTTGAAGCAGAGAGTCAGGGTTTGCTAAAATATCATTACAGAGTTTTAATGTCTTACCCATATAGAAACCATCAGCAACACGTTCATCAAGGCTCATGCCAAGATTCATAAATTTAGCAATCTTGATTTCTTTATTGTTCTCGATGTATGGTTCCATCTTCTCCTTACCCATTGAAACAAACATTGAAGTTGTACCAAAATTGTAAAGGTGATGATAGATATGACCGAGTTTTATAGATTTTAGATTGGTTAAAAATACACTTGTATGGAAGGGACTAGCGTTTACCATGCCTTTTGTGAGCATGCCATGTCTATCCATCCATCTAAATATAGCAAGTGCCCACCTAAACATAAAATCAGGCAGTTTTACTAGTTTACTTGCAAACTTTGTGGTTTTGTCAACCTCACCGCCTTGCGTCGCCTTGTATATTTCTTTGTCGACAATCTCTTTAATTTCTGGAAGAGACTCTCTGCCTGTAAACATAAATTTTAATGTAGCATTGTCGCTATCTTCGTCAAGTCTCTTTTTGACGTCCATAGAAACGCTTATGTAATTTCGTTGATAAATTGAACCCCTCATAATGAAACGATTGAGTTTTTTCCTCGTGTACATTATACGCACAAGAGTTGCAATTACTAGGTGCATATAATTATAACTATTACCATTGCGTCGCTCCCTTGCTATAAACTCATCAAGAGTAGCACAAGGCACTTTTACAGTTGTATAGTTTACAGCATCAATACGCTGAGGCATGAAGAAAGGCTCAGCCTTGTCAATAATATTCATATGTTTAACTTTTTTTCCATCACTTCTATGACCAAACATTAGTTCTCTCCTCTAAATTTTTTTCTAACTAAATTTTTCTCTTTTCCATTTTTTCCTGGCACATAATATACTCTGTCTTTAAGCGAATCAGGCATATACTGCTGTTTTACGTATCCGCCATAATCATGAGGATACTTATATTTTCCATGGCCATCGTCATTTGTGCTAGGATGATTTTTAAGATGATTTGGCACTTGATTGTCGGTATATCTTGTTGCATCCTCTTGTGCCATATACATTGCCTTAACTACCGAGTTAGATTTTTCAGCCTCACAAACATATATGATAGCATGAGTAAGCGGAATCATTCCCTCTGGCAAGCCCATTTTTTCAACTGCATACATGGCACTTGTTGCAAGAAGCAAAGCGTTTGAATCTGCCATGCCTACATCTTCTGAGGAATGTGCAACCAGCCTCCTTGCAATTATCATAGGATCGCACCCAGCATTTATAAGTCGTTGAGAATAGTATAATGCTCCCTCAACATCACACCCTCTAAGACTTTTACAAAATGCCGATAGAAAATCATAATACATGTTTTCGTCCATTGACAGAGATTTTCTATCTGTCGATTGAGAGGCAATCTCCCTTGTTATATGTATCCCCTTATCCTTTTCAAGAGGAGTTGTCATAACAGCAAGTTCAAGCGAATTAAGGGCATTTCTCAAATCCCCACCGCTTGCATAGGCGAAGTAGTCAAGTGCGTCATCGTCGCATACTACGTTCATATTGCCAAAACCATTTTCTTTATCTTCAATTGCACGCATTAGTGCCTTTTTTATATCAAGAGAGGTAATCGGCTTAAACTCAAATATTCTACACCTTGAAACTATCGCCCTTGTCATTGAGGTGTATGGGTTTTCGGTAGTTGTGCCAATAAAATAAATATATCCGTTTTCTATTGCTTCAAGAACGCAATCTGATTGAGCCTTGTTCCACCTATGACATTCATCCAAAATTAAAAATGTGTCAGTGCCAAACATGAGTTTGTCCTGTTTTGCTCTTTCTATTATCGCTTTGGCATCGCTTACACCACTTGTTACCGCATTTAACTTTACATAGTGAGCATTTAGAGTATTAGCGATTATATTTGCAAGAGTTGTCTTGCCTGTGCCAGGTGGTCCATAAAAAATACAACTACCAAGCGTGCCGTATTTTATCGCTCTATAAAGAAGTTTGTTTTTACCAACAATATGCTCTTGTCCAACAAATTCATCAAAAGTTTTAGGTCTCATCCTTTCAGCAAGTGGGACTCTCGTTTTATTTTCCATGACAATGATATTTTACACAACTACTGGACAAAAGACAAGTAAATTTCACTATTTTTATTAAAAATTTCATTTGTTAGCAAAGTATAGTTAAAATATTTAACTTTATCAGCAAACATATAGCAGGAAGAGTTATGCAAGATAAAAACTCTCTTCCACTTGGAATTTCGGTAGAATTTGACCTCTTTAAGCCCCTTATAATCTTGATTTATTTCCTCGCCTTTTTCACATTCTGTAACAAACATTTTTCTCATTTTTATATACTCATTTTCACTTTTTTCGTCAAAATCAAAATTTCGCCATTTTGAGTATATATTATAAGGCAAATAGAAGTTGAAGAGTTGGTCTTTTTGCTTGTCGGTTGTTGAGACTTTTATATCAAAAATTTCATTCATTTTATTTTGAGAAATATCAAAGAAATATTGCATGTCTTTTGGGTTGCAAAAACAATATTTGTTCTCTCCATAGTTAAAATATAATTTTTTATTTTGCAATGGAAGTAGATTTAAATAGCATTTAACATTTATGCACGAATATGTGCAACATTCAATACCGCTCATACAAGAATAAGTAAAGTCTGCATCTTTGAAATGATAGTTAAAATATGCCTTTTCCTTACTAGTTAAATTTTCTATCTCTATACAATCTTTTTCTTTTTTAAAAAAATAGTAAGCACGAGGCAAAGGTATATTGATTTCAAAAGTTATTTGAGTTGACTTTTTTTGAGTATTTGTGATATTTAAAATATAATTTTTGCCATTTAATAAAAAATTTGTAGCCTGAAATATTACTCCATTATCTTGAATTTTTTTTGTGAAATAATAAGGAATATAATCAAATACTAGCCTCTTATCGTTAAATTTTATATACTCTCCTTCATTAAAGGAAGAGTAGTCTGCATGAGTTATATAGTTAATATTTAACGCTTCGAGTGTTCGTTCTAAATTACTACCTAATTCATTTTCCAAAATACAATAGGTATGTTTTAATAACTTAATTTTCTTGTCTTTTATCTCTGCTCTTGCTGTCAAAATAAGATTAAAATCAACTTTTTTCTTGACATTAAAAAAGGCCTCAAAAAACAATTTATTAAGTGGTTTTTTATAAATAAAAATAGGTAGAGTCGCATCTATTCCAACAGCATCAAGAAGTGAAAAGTCTATATCTGGACTTTCTATATTTGGCGAATGATATTTTAGTTTGTTTACAATTAGATTTTCAATTTTAAATAGATATTCCTTACGTGTCATATAAATGTTATTGCCTTAAATAAATATTTTAGACATTTGACTTAATTTTTTATCTACAAAATTTTAACAAGTTGTTTTGCCTAATGATAGCAAAAAAAATAACCGCCCCTAAATGAGCGGTCAGTTATGCTATAAGCCGAGTTCTGTATTAGACAATCATCTATCTAGACTTATTGTTGCCAATAAGTTCAAGCGGTTCATTCAGGGCGTGAGAGAACAAGCACATATGCCCTTTTGACCTTGCATCAGGTGGAGTTTACAGAGCCTCAGTTATCTCTAACTAAGCGGTGGTCTCTTACACCACCTTTCCATCCTTACCTTTTACGGCGGTTTATTTCTGTTGCACTAGTCTTAGAGTCGCCTCCACCGATCGTTAATCGGCACCCAGTTCTCTTGATGCTCGGACTTTCCTCATCAAAATTGATGCGATTGTCTGCATAACAATTCTATTATACCATATTTTGACAAAAAGTCAACTAACCAACGGTAAATAGTGTTCTTATTTTGTTGCTTTTTTTATCTTGATAAAAGGCTTTTAGAAGTCCGTCTTGCGAAATTTTGATTGCTATACCATATTTTGAAAGAGTTGTTGCGGCGGCAAGTCTACCACCTCCATCACTACCAGCCTCTATTTTAAGGATAGCACCTACTGCAATTATAACTCCCTCACTATCAATTACTGTTGCACCGTCCATGCTAACAAGTTCTTGTCTTAACTTTCTACTAAGTTCATGAAAAGGTTTACCTGATATTATTCTTCTTAGTGCCTCAGACTTAATACACTTTTGCTCTTCCAAGAATGTTTGGTAAGGTACATTATAGATTACCTCAACTGTTGATAGTCGTTGAAGATTATAGAGTTTTCCAGCCTCTTCTAGCACTTGTTTCTTCTTGATTTCAAAATAACGTTCATCAAGTATATCATGTGCGTTTATATGAGTAAGAGCCCCCTCTACTGTATCCTTGTTTAAATAGATAATACAACCACCGCTATAAGCAAAAGAGGTATCAAGAGCGGTATAATAAACAGAACGTCTTATGTCTTTAAGTGAATAGTTTCCTCTATTTGACAAAAGTTGTATGACCTCTTCATGCGAGTAAATATTCCAAGTTCCCATTCGCTTAGAGAATAATAGTTCTCTATTTTTAAATATTAAAAAGTCGCCATTTTGTGTTAGTACAATGCCGATACGCTTTTCATTACAATATCTAGCCACTTTTTCAAATTCAAATGGTGCAATATTTGGTAATTTTTTAACTCTTTCCATTTGCACGTAACTTGCTAGATTTCCCTTTTTGTCAAACTCGATATAGGAATCTATACCATCAGACAAAAGAGCAAAGAAATCTCTTTCCATAATGTCATAATAAGAAATCAGTTCCCCCTTCTCAGATATATCAAGTGAGGTATTGATGATTATTCCTATCGCTATTTTCCTTCCCTCGTAAGTTCTTGCACCCCATTTTTCAAGTTCGCTTATAATACCAAACATTACATTTATTGTCTCATTTTCACAGATTGATGCACAGATTGATTTCTCAATTGCGTTATTTTGGAGCACAGAAACATAACTTTCATCATCAAGTCCAAGAGAGGAAATTCTATCAATTTCGCCAAGAATTGATTTTAACAAATTAACTTCAAATGTTCTAAAAGGTTGTCCTCTTTTTAGTATAAGTCTATATTCATCAAGTTTTGATGGTTTAATCAAAAGAGAATTTCTTTTTCCAAAGGCGACTTCGCTATCACGAGATGACGATTCTTCCTCTCCCTCGATAAAAGAGCCTGTAAATAAAGGTAATATCAATTTATTGACAATTTTATAAAACTCCGTTTTTTCCATTTACCTGCTCCTAAATCAAAGAAAAAAAATTAAAAAATATGTGTCTTTTTTTATTAGTATAAATGTATTTTTTTAATTTAACAAATTATTTTACAAAGTTTTTTCAGAATTTTCAGATTTTTTTTGTAAATCTTCCTCATTTTTTACCAAATTCTTCTGTAAAATCTTTATAGCCTTAGACTCTATTCTTGAAATATACGACCTTGATATGTCAAAAATCTCGGCAACTTCCTTTTGCGTCTTTAACTCATGTCCACATATTCCATAACGATATTTTATAATCTCTTGTTCCATTGGAGAAAGATATTTTTCCATCGCTCTTTCTACATCTTGCATTAGACAACCTGTTTCGACTTGATGAAAAACATCTTCCTCGGTCTCGGCAGGGATAAGGTTTGCAAGTTCCATTTCATCGCTATCTGGTTTTGGAGCAAGCATTGAATTTAGTGAAATTATATCCTTGTGTTTCTTGTTTGCTCGAATAAGCATCAAAATCTCATTTTCAATACAACGTGAGGCATAAGTAGACAGAAGCACACCCTTTTCTCCTTTAAAACTATCTACTGCTTTGATAAGCCCTATTGTGCCAACAGAAATAAGGTCATCCGCCTCCAATGAATTACTATATTTTTTGACAATGTGAGCAACTAACCTAAGATTATGATTTATAAGAGTTTCCCTCGCTTTTGGATCGCCTTGTTTTAACAGTTCAATACATTCAAGTTCCTCTTCTTTTGTGAGAGGTTTAGGAAAACCCTGTATGCTACTAACAAAAGATGTAAAACAACATATCTTGCTTACAAATTTAGCAAAACTCTCATAAATCATATACACCGCCCTTTACGTGAAAACATTTCACAATAGTATTTGTATATGTTGAAAGATGTCGAAATTTGCTTGTCTTATAGTTTTTTGTATTTAAAAATGACAAAAAATTTTATATATTATTAGCAAAAAATTATATAAATTTTATGATAAATTATTTGACAATAAAAACTATGCTATCTAGTCATATTTTGAAAATTAAAATATAATTTCATAAAAAAAGCATCCTCACATAACTATGGGATGCACTAAAAATTATCAAATATGTTTTTTATTCTCTCTCTTCAAAATCTTCACGATATTCTTTTTCAAGCATTTTTCTTCGTTCTTCATCCACTTCCGCCTTAGTTTTACCAAAGACTTTCATATAGCAAGACCTCTCATCATCTAGCATAGAGTACAATCTATTTCCGCTATACATAAAATAAACATTATCGCCGTGGTCTTTATGTTTGGCTAGTTCTCGTACTGCCTTGTCAATACTACCCCAAAAATACACTTCTTTTGCTTCTTTTATAATTTTATCTGTATTCATATTTTCTCCTCCAATAATAAATCTTGTAATAAATTTATAAGATAATTTTATCACTGGACTCCTTTATTGTCAATACAAAAAAAATAAATTTTGATAAATTTCACAACAAAAGCGTGTTGACTATTCAACACTAATATTTTTATATTTGGCGTAATTTAACCTTTAAGCCCTTGTGCTTGACGTGGCATATTTTCTATAACTACGTCATATATTTCGCCTAAACTTGCACAATATTCAAGTACTTTCCATGGAGTATTGGTGTGAAAATGAAGTTTTAACAGTTCGTCGTCGCCAACAACCAAAAGACAATCTCCTTCAATATTTTTAGTGATGTAATCTCTTACAACATCGTCCGATAGGTCCTTTCCTTCTAGTAAAAGTTGAGTATCAAATTTGTAATTGATTTCTTCAAAATCTTCGTCCATTTTTCTTCCCCTTTTATTTCATTTTATTAATTTTTAAATAAAGTTAGAATAAGTTGTCTATAAAATCGTTATAATCAAACCTTTCAAGGTCGTCTACCCCCTCTCCTACGCCTATAAAAACCACAGGGAGATGATAGTCCTTTTCAATAGCAACCACCACACCACCTTTTGCAGTTCCATCGAGTTTGGTAAGTATTATTCCGTCTATCTTAACAAAGTCGTTAAAGGCACTTATTTGATTGAGAGCATTTTGTCCTGTTGTTGCATCAAGTACGATAAAATTATATTTGTGAGCCTCTGGATATTCTCTATTTATAACCTTATCAATCTTTTTTAACTCTTCCATAAGATTAGTTTTGGTATGCAGTCTACCAGCAGTATCAACTAAAAGGACATCTGTTTTTTTAGCCTTTGCACTTGCTATACCATCAAATACGACCGCAGCAGCATCAGCCCCCTCAGAATGTTTGATTATCCTCGTCTTTGTGCGCTCAGCCCACTCACTTAACTGGTTTGATGCAGCCGCTCTAAACGTATCGCCCGCAACTAAGGTTACCTCTTTCTTTTGATTTTTAAAATATTTTGAAAGTTTTCCTAGTGTTGTGGTTTTTCCAACGCCGTTGACTCCTATAATGGTAATAATAGCAGGATATTTTATTTCAATTTCTTCTGATTGAGAAAATTCTTCTTTTAATATTCCTTTTAGTTCGGCTTTAACATCCTCCGCCGACCTTAACTTATTTTTTCTCGCTCTCATACGAAGAGAGTCGACAATTTCCATGCTAGTTCTAACACCTATATCACATGAAATCAACACATCTGTTAGGTCGTCATAGAAATCATCATCAAGTTCCCCATGACTTAAAAGTGAGTCAATTTTTCTCGCAAGTGCCTCTCTCGTCTTTTTTAAAGCGTTACCAATCTTTTTAAATAGTCCCATTTAACCCTCCTGAGCGTGCTTAATAGCATCTGAAAGTAATACTGATACAATCTTTGATACCCCTTTTTCTTCCATTGTTACACCATAAAGAGCGTTCGCATACTCCATAGTTGGCTTTTTATGAGTAATAAGAATAAATTGAGTATCAGTTGATAATTTTTTAAGGTATTTATCAACAATTTCAACGTTTGAATCGTCAAGTGCTGCCTCAACCTCGTCAAAAAGGCAGAATGGAAGAGGTTTAATTCGCAATATTGCAAAAATCACAGCCATTGCAGTCAAAGATTTTTCTCCACCAGAAAGAAGAGTCATATTTTGTATTTTCTTTCCTGGTGGTTGAGCAAATATCTCAACACCTGATTCAAGCGGGTCTTCTTCATCAGACAGAGCAAGTTTAGCAGTACCACCGCCAAAGAGTTCTCTAAATGTCAATTTAAAACTCTCGTTTATTCTATTTAGTTCATTATTAAATTTTTCTATCATTATGCCTGATAAGTCTTTAATTATTTTATTAAGGTCGTCTTGTGCTTTTTCTAGGTCTTGTGCCTGTCCGTTTAATTCATCGTAACGGTCAAGCAAAGTTTTACAGTCCTCAATAGCGTTTACATTTACATACCCTAGTGCATTTATGTCCTTTTTAAGTTTAGCAATCTCTGGCATAGCGACATTGATGTCAAAATCTTCCCTTCTAAATTCTAAACATGTTGTGTATGTAAGTGAATATTCCTCATAAATTCTCTCTTGCATCTGTTCAAGTTCTGTGTCCACCCTTGATAAATTCATTTCTTCTCTAAATTTCTTATCTCTTAAAGAAGAAAGTTCATCCATGAGCGAAGATTTTTGGTTGTCAAGTTGTTTTATTTGTTCTGACAACTTTGCTTTATCAGCCTCAACTGAGCCTCTTTTTGCGATAAATTGTTCAAGTTCCACCTTTTTAGCCGAAGATGGTGCAGAGGCGAGTTTTTGCTTTATCATCTCTTCGCATGAGAAAATAAATTGATTATTTTTCTCAATCTGTTCATCATAGGAGGCTATGTTTACCTTAAATTTACCAAGGTCATTATCAAGTCTTTCTATCTCGCTTGTTACAGAGGATATCTTAGTCTTTGTTTCGGCTATTTCCACTTTGACAGTAAGAATGTTATTATTAATTTCATCTCTCTTTTGTCTTAGCGCTTCATTCTTTTCTCTCTTTTCTTTTATAAGTTCGTCAGCATCCACTTTATTGCCAGATAATGCACTCTCAATTTTTTCAGATTTTTCAAGTTCAGCGGTAATAAGGTTGATTTTATTTGAAACAGTCTCTGCTTCCATTTTAGCAACCTTGCAATTATCTTCCGCTTCTTCAACAATAGATTTTAAACTATTTAGTTTTTCTCGCTCGGATGCAAGAATGATTTCCAGGTTGTTTTTGGATGTATTTAGTCTGTCAATCTTTCCTTTTTGTTCAACATTGTTTTTGCTATCCTTTTCTATCTCTTTGTTTATCTCGTCAACTCTCTTTTCAAGTTTAAGAATGTCAATACCTAGTGTTTCAATCTCTCGCTCTCTACCAATTAGATTTGATGATTCAGCCTTTTTACTACCACCAGTGAGAGAACCTTGTGGAGAGACAACGTCTCCGTCGAGCGTTACAATTCTAAATGAATAACCACTTGATTTTGCAAGGCTAACAGCAGTATTAAGAGTGTCAACAATAACGGTATTACCGAGCAAGTTGCTTACGATATTATCAATCTTTCTATCATAGTCTACAAGCGAACTTGCAACGCCAAAGCAACCACTCTTTCCTGCTAGCACCCTTTCATCAAAATTACGTCTCTTTATTGAAGAGATAGGTAAAAATGTTGCTCTTCCAAACGAGTTATCCTTCAAAAATTTGATAAGTTGTTTTGCCCCATCTTCATCATAAGTTACTATATTTTGAACTGCACCGCCAAGCGCTACCTCAATGGCAGTTTCAAACTTCTCTGGCACTTTTATAAGTGAGGCAACCACGCCTACAATAAGTTTTTTTACTGCACTATTTTTATCGCTTTCTTTAAGCAGTTTTTTAACTGCATATGTATAGCCCTCATATTCATTTTGCAGGTCTGTTAAAAGTTTTTTTCTATTTTCAAAGACCTTAATCTGAGTATTAGTATTTGCCTTTTCATTTTCGAGTTCTTTAAGACGTCTTTCGAGCAAGTAGTTACCACTTACAAGAGCCTCTATTTCTGATTTAATTTCCTTTAAAGCCCTTTCTTTTTCTTCTACAATATCTTTGCTTTGAGATAATAGCACGCTATTTTCATCTATTTTAGTCGATAGTGAAGTTATGTCCTCATTTAAATTGTTTAAGTTTGTAGATAAAAGTTCCTTTTCCGCCATAAGTCTTGATACAGAACTCTTTATATCACTTAGTGAGCCGAGCGTCTCTATAATTTTTTGCTGTCCTTGACCTGCTTCATCCTCACTTAGTGAAAGTTCGTTTGCAATCTTTGAATAACTTTCAGATAGTTCATCAAAAGATTTTTCAAGACTATCAAGGGCTGATTTTAATTCATCTAAAAGTTTACCCCTGTTTGCTCTCTCCTCTTCGCCCACCTCAATAGCAGTGAGAGCATTAGACCTATCAAGATTTAATCTATCATTTTCTTTATGAGTATAATTTATCCTCTCTCTTGCAAGTTTAGTTTCACCCTCCTGCTTTTCGAGATTTACGGTAAGTTCAAGTATTTTTTCATTGAGACTAGCAAGAGTTTTATCAAAATTTGTTAGGTCAAACATTGCCTTATCATAGTCATTATTTACCTTATCACTATCTTGTTGGCGAATATCAATCTGTCTTTTTAATGCGTCAAGTCTAAGATTTATCTTTTCCTTTTCATCATTTGAGTTTTCATACTGATAGATATATGCGTTTATTTCTAAATCTTTTAGTTTTCCCTTATATTCAAGATACTTTTTGGCGTTCTCAGCCTGTTTTTTTAAAGGTCCCATTTGCCTTTCAATTTCAGACAAAATGTCCTTAACTCTGGTAAGATTATCTGTCGTTCTTTCTAGTTTTCGCTCAGCCTCTTTTTTATCATTTTTATACTTGGAAATACCAGCAGCATCCTCAAACATTGCCCTTCTGTTTTCTGGCTTTGCATCCACAAGTTCTGTAACCTTACCTTGACTGACTACTGAGTAACCATTTTTACCAAGTCCACTGTTATAAAGTAAATTTGTGATATCTCTAAGTAAGCAGGTATTTCTATTGATTAAATACTCACTCTCCCCAGAACGATATAACTTTCTGGTTATAGCAAGTTCATCATAATCGAAATTAAAAAAACGAGTCGTATTATCAAAAGTTAGGGTAACCTCACAATACGATAGGCTCTTTCTTTTTTCTGTACCATTAAAAATAACATCTTGCATGCTGTCGCCACGAAGTGTTTTAGGACTTTGTTCACCCAAAACCCAGCGGATAGCGTCAGAAACATTGCTTTTTCCACATCCATTAGGACCTACTATGGCGGTAAAGTTGTCATTAAACTCGATTGTAGTTCTATCTGCAAATGATTTAAAGCCAACCATTTCTATCTTTTTAAAAATCATAATATAAACCTCTCAGGCAAAGACTATCCGTCAAATTATTATGCAAATATTATAACAAATATTTTCCTATTTTCAAAATGTATTTCACTATTTTTCAAACAAAAAAAGGCGTTTCCACCCTTAATTATAAATTTTATTATTTTTAAAGTGAGACATTAAATAAACACTGATGGTGTTGCAGTTTACTATTGCTCTTTTAAATATCCACTATTCTATTTTACAAGTTAATTTATCATAAGTTAGTCGCTAAAAGTTACTCTAATTTATGATGACGATAAATACATTTTTATTGCTATTTAACATTTTTGTCAACCAAAAAAAGTTTTTCAATAGCATTTTTTGCAGATTGCTGTTCCGCCTCAATCTTACTTTTGCCTTTTCCAGTTGAAATCTTGTCCTCATCCATATAAAAACTAGCCTCAAACCCATCTTCACAGGCGACAGTTATATATTGCATTTTGCATTTAAAATTGCCTTGAACAAGTTCTTGAAGTCTAGATTTGTAATTGTCGTCAACTATATTTTTATAATTTTTCAAATCGAAATTTTCATAAATAAACGCCCTAGCCTCGTCTATACCTAGATTTCCTGCATCCAAATAAATTGCTGCTATAATTGCCTCAACTATATCCGCTTTGATAGCCTTTGATATTTCTCCTTGATAACTCTTCCCAAGCAGTACATTTTTATTAAGTTCAAGTTTATCAAAAATTTGGCAAAGATAGACTTCTGACACATAATGACTTCTAAGTACCGTCAATTTTCCTTCACTTTCTGGACAATTTTTAAAGAAATACTCTCCCACCAAAAAGTCAAGAATACTATCACCTAAAAATTCTAGTCGCTCATAATTAAGTTCTGATTTTGAAGAGTGTGTGAGGGCTCTTTTTAGCAAATTTTTATCTTTAAAAACATATTTAATTTTCATTTAAATTGCCTTTTATTTTTTTATTAGATTTTTACCAAAATTTTCTCTAATATTGAGTTCTATAAAGATTTCGTTTGTACTAAAAACATTTATTATTTAAAAGCATAAAAATTTCCTGTACATGTTTATTTATAAGGCTTATAGTTATTATCTTAAAATTTAGATTTTTTCGCTTAGTGATGCAATTGCCTCTTCTATCCTTTGGTTTAGGTTGTTATTGTGAAGTTTTATAGACTGTTCAATTGACGCCTGAATATTTACTCTATCGCAAGAACCATGATTTTTAACTACAAGTTTTTTACATCCAAGAAGTGGCGAGCCTGCATGTTTTCTTTGTACGTCAACTCGTTCTTTAATCTCTTTAAAGGTTTTGCCCATAAATAGATAACCCACTTTTGACCAAAAATGAGATTTTATGCTACGTTTTAGTATAGAAATAACCGCTTTAACTGCTCCCTCTGTTCCCTTTAAAAGAGCATTACCTGCAAAGCCGTCAGCAACCATAACATCAACGTCTCCACTCATAAAATCTCCGCCCTCTTTGTTGCCAATAAAGTTGATTGGAGCATTTTTTAGAAGTGGAAATGTCTCCTTTGCAAGTTCATTTCCCTTTTCGTCCTCAGCACCATTATTTAGAAGTGCCACTCTTGGCTCTTTTACATTATACAGAATAGAATAGTAAGCAGACCCCATTAATGCAAAATGCAATAAATTTATTGGTTTACAATCTATATTGGCACCACTATCAATAATAATTACATTTGTATCTTTTTTAGTTGGAAGAATAGGTGCAAGAGCAGGTCTTGAAATGCCTTTAATTCTTCCTATTTTCATTATTGCACCAGCAAGGACGGCACCTGTTGCACCAGCACTTACAAGACCAATAACATCCTCTCTATTTTTTAATATGTCATAGGCAACAACAAGAGAAGAGTTTGGTTTATGCCTTATTGCCTCAGTCGGTGCATCCTCATTAGATATTACATCATCAGCATTAACTATCTCTATTCTCTCCTCTCTACCTCTTAAAATGTTTTTAATAACCTCCTCTTTACCGCATAAGATAACTTCAAGGTCTTTATTTGCCTTAATCGCATTAACCGCACCCTCAACAATTTCAATAGGTGCGTTATCTCCACCAAAAGCGTCTACAACAACTTTCATTTCAAACTCCTTTAATTTCAATTAACAAAACATAATAAAATAATCCGACAGATATTTATAATGTTTGTTTTGTTATAGTGTGCAATAATAATCGACAAAAATTAAAACTCTACTACAACAAAAATCTATTTCTATAATAACAAATTTTTTTTCTTTATGCAAATCTTTATAAAAGTTTTCTAAAAAGTTTTGTAATATTTTTTAGAAGACATCTGAATAATATAATAATCAATATATACTATTATGTCTTGCATAAAAAATACAATATATAGTATTTTATCATTTTTTAACAAAAAAAAAGAAGGAATAAAAACAATCCTTCTCTTTTGATTTATTTTTTCTCTTCTTTCTTTGCTATTATGGTCTCACCCTTGTATGTACCACATTTCTTGCATACTGTATGAGGTTGTTTTAACTCATGACATTGTGGACATTCAACAAGTGTAGGCATAACTGCTTTTGAATTTGCAGAATGTCTTGTATTTCTTCTTGCTTTGGAAACCTTATGCTTTGGAACTGCCATCTTTTCTCTCCTCCTTAATTTATCTTATACTATCCTAAATAAAGTCAAACCTTTATTATTAGATAATTTCCTATCATGCCTTACAATTATAATAATTTTTGAAATATTTGTCAAGTTATTTTTGTAATTTATTATAAATAATAGATATTTATTTTATAAACTATCTATTAGTTTTTAAATATAACATCAATGATTATACTTAAAACTTATCTAGAAGACTTTTTTGACATTTTGTTTACAAGTTCTTGCGTGTCTCTTGCAATCAGCAATTCCTCATTTGTAGGTATTCTGAATACTCTAATTTTAGATTTTTTAGTACTAATCTCCTCAATTGTACCACGTGGAAGATGATTGTTTTTCTCAACATCTATTTCAATACCGAAATTTTCAAGTCCAGCAAGAGCACCTTCTCTTAAATCTTCTTGATTTTCTCCTATACCACCTGTAAATACAATAGCGTCAACCTTACCTAGAACTGCCATATAAGAACCTATAAATTTTCTCACTCTATATATTAGCATATCAAGTGCAAGTCTTGCCCTTTTGTTTCCTTCTTGAATTGCACTGTTAAGTTCTCGCATATCGCTTGAAACTCCGCTCACACCTAATATTCCACATTGTTTATTTAGGTAATTTACAACCTCATCGGCTGTCATATTCTTTTTGTTAGATAGGTAACTTACAACTGTTGGGTCTAGGTCGCCAGAACGAGTTCCCATAATAAGTCCTTCAAGTGGAGTAAGTCCCATTGTGGTATCAATGCTTTTACCCTTCTCTATTGCTGTAATAGATGAACCATTACCTAAGTGAACAGTTATAATGTTTATCTCTTCTGGCTTTTTGCCTAATAGTTTTGCAGTCTCTCCCATAACAAACCTATGACTTGTTCCATGGAAACCATATTTTCTTACATGATATTTCTCATAGTCCTCATATTTAATACCATACATATATGCTTTGGCTGGCATTGTTGCATGAAAAGAGGTATCAAAGACTGTTACTTGTGGAGTGTTAGGCATAAGAGCAACACAACCTTTATACCCTGCCATATTTGCATGAGCATGTAATGGCGATAATTCTGCTATCATATCGAGTTTTCTAACTGCTTCATCATCCATAAGCACGCTTTCGTCAAAAAGCCATCCGCCTTGGACAAACCTATGTCCAACAGCATCTATTTCTGAGACATCCTTTATTACGCCCTCTTTTTTATCTGTCAAAACTTCAAAAACTTTTTCGATAGCGACCTTATGGTCTGGCATACTTACTTTTACCTCTTTTTTTACACCATTTATAGTGTAACCTATAAAAGAACCAGCAAGACCTATTTTTTCACAATTACCTTTTGCTATAACCTTCTCATCTTTCATATCAAATAATTGAAATTTTAATGATGAACTACCTGCGTTTACTACTAATATTTTCATTTTTCCTCCTTATTCACTTGTAAAGCGGTTACTGCTGTTACTGTTATTATATCCTCAACACTACAACCTCTTGAAAGGTCGTTGATAGGCTTATTTAAACCTTGTAAAATTGGACCAACAGCGTTAAGTCCTCCTATATATTGCATTGCTTTATAACAAATATTTCCACTATTTAAATCTGGGAATATAAGAATATTTGCGTCCCCTTTTATCTCGCTATTTGGTGCTTTATGTTTTGCAACTGCCTCCACCATTGCTGAATCAAATTGAAGTTCTCCGTCGCATGCAATGCCTGTCATTTTGAATTTTTCATAAGCCTCTCTCACAATATCTACGCTTTCATCCTTTGCTGAACCCTTGCTTGAAAAGGACAGAAATGCTACCTTTGGATCTTTTAATCCTAAACTCAAATATGTTTCTACGCTTTGACAGGCTATCTGATAGAGCTCATCAGCACTTGGGTGCATTATAACGCCACAATCGGCAATGATAAGAGCCTTATCTTTTAAGAATTTATTTTTGCCAAACATTAAAAAGCAAGATGAAACCACGCCTCCCTTTCTTTTTGCCTTTATAACTTGAAGGGCAGGTCTAACAGTGTTTGCCGTTGAGGCCTCAGCGCCTGCGACCATACCATCTGCAAGCCCAGCATCTACAAGTAACGTTGAAAAATAGTAAGGGTCAAGAGTAAGTTTTTCTGCTTCCTCGATAGTCATTCCCTTGTCTTTTCTTTTCTTATAAAGTCTTTTTACAAGTTCGTCTCTATTTGGAAATGTCTGAGGATTGATAATTTCATATTCAATCAAAGACTTATCTCTCAAAACAAGTGCACTTTCGTCGCCTATGAGAATTACCCTAGCAATACCTTTCTTATGGATATATTTTACTGCTTCAAGGGTTCTATCGCTAAAACTAGCCTCTGGAAAAACAATAGTCCTTTTTAGTTCTTTTGCTTTTTTATAAAGTTGTTTTACTTTCATTCTTTCCCCTTTTATTAATGAAATTCAAATTTAATTCATACCTTATAATAATCATTGATTTCACAGGTATTTATGTGTAATTGTACAAGCCTTTTATTAAGAAATACAATCATTACTTTAATTATATAAATTTAAAGACTTATTGTCAAATTTTTGAGGAGAATATATGAAAAAATATAATATTTTATTAGCGATTTTAATCCTTTACATTATTATTAACATGGTTATATATCCTCAAATTTATATAAATCAAACATTAAATGGCATAAGTGCATGGGCTTTTAATGTTCTACCTAGTATACTTCCATTCATATTTTTTACAAAAATTCTCACTATGACAGGAATGGTCGAAAATGTTTCTAGACTTTTTATGAAACCATGCAAAAAATTATTTAATACCCCTGCTATTTCTGCCTACGTATTCCTAACAAGTGCAATCTCAGGTTATCCTGTGGGAGCAAAAATGACAAGCGACCTTTATTGCCAAGGAAAAATAACAAAAAATGACGCTTTTAAAATGACAAGTTTTTGCTCAACATCTGGTCCAATGTTTATAATAGGTGCTGTGGGTATTGGCATGCTTAAAAATGCACTCTATGGTTATATAATATTTATTGCTCATATTTTAGGCGCAATTATAAATGGAATTTGCTATAAAAAACTAAAAATAAAAGACGACAATAAGAAAAATTCACAAGAAGGCAACCAGCAAAACGGCGACCTTTCTAGCATGGTATTAGACTCCGCTTTAAGTGTAATTTCTGTTGGTGTTATAATTGCCATCTTTTTTGTTGTAATAACCTCATTATCTCCCATATTCAATCTCTTTCCTCTACCAATATCAAGTGTTTTGGAAGGATTAATAGAAATAACCAGAGGTTGTATTGATATCTCTTCTTCAATTACGAGTGTATGGTCTATTGTCGCTTGCTCCTTTATAATTAGTTTTGGAGGCATATCAACAATTTTGCAATCTCTCACTATGTTAAACAAGTTGAATATGCCCATTTGGCTTTTTGTTTTACAAAAATTCACGCATGCTATAATTGCAAGTATAATTTCAATTATTTTTATAGCACTCATATAAATAAACCAAAATATATGATTGTTTTTTATACAAAAAAGCACATCATATTTAAATGAAGTGCTTTTATATATCTATCCTCTTATGTGCCTCATAAGATTTTAGTCTTCCGTGCCACATCGCCTTCGTCTAAACTACTAGCCCAATTTTGTACATCTTCGAGCGTACAACTCTCTCCGCCTTGTGCAAGCCAAGATAGCCCTTGCGATACAGGAGCAGTCAACCCCTCAACATATACATAATTTGAGAAATCACTCCCTATATAGCCTTTCTGTCCATTTATTATGAATACGCAAGTTACTATTGTACATCCACGAGCAATACCGTTTTCATTTGTCTCAGTATTTGCCGAGAAAATCGTACAATCATTTATTCTTACTGTGCTAGCACCATATCCAACAAGTGCACCCCTTCTAATAGAACTTCCTGTAATAGTTCCAGAAAATGCACAGCCGTTGATATTAGTCGAGCCTATTGCATAACCTACAATGCCACCTACATAACTTCCACCAACAACATCAACACCTCTAACAAATAAGTTTTCAATTGTTGCTCCGTTTGTATATCCAAATAGTCCTATATAGTTGAAGTAATTTGGGACATTCTCGTTATAGTAGGTTTGCAACCCTGTTATTATATGTCCGTTGCCCTCAAACACACCTCTAAATGCACGATTTGATGTGCCAATTGGATACCATGTATAATCACTCATGTCAAGGTCAGATGTGAGCCTTATATTCATATTTAGGTAACTGCTTTGAGATGAGAAGTTTATCATTCTAATAACTAATGCAAGGTCCTGCTCGCTGTTTACGATGTAATAGCTTCCCTCTTGCGTAAGTTCGTCAGACGCATGATTTGCCCAGGTATCTTCCCATTGTGCATATATGGTGCTATCATCAGCCAAAGTATAAACTGTACTTGCAAGAATTTGCTCTCCGCCGTCAGATTCGCTATACCAACCTTTGAATAGGTAGCCTTCATAAGTAGGAATTGGAAGAGTTCCACCAACATTTCCGCCATATGTATCAAGATATGTAACGTCGATAGTACTTGGCTCTACTGAACCACCATTAGCGTCAAGTGTTACTGTAAATGTACTTGGCTCCCACTGAGCAGTTAATGTTACAATACCATCTTCAACAGAGGAAAGTCTCCTAAACCTATTTGCAAGAGCAGATGTCATATTGTCTGTAAAACTTTGATTTGGTGTTCCATTTTCACCATAAAGTGCTGTATCAATATCAATTCCATCAGCAAGCCAGCCAACAAAATCATAGCCTGCATACTCAGGAATTTCAACCTGCAAAACATCATTAAAATATAAACTCTGAGGTAAGTTCGCTTGTGTATTGTTATTGTTGTCAACTACTACACTATATTCAATCTCTTCCCAATCTGCGTAGACTGTCAAATCATTTGCATATATCCACTGTCCATTTGAGTTCCAATAACTATTTCCAAATACAGCACTACCATTTTCATCGAATACCTCTACACCATTTTGTGTATAATACCCAAGAAAAATATAACCTGTACGGATAGGTAAATAACCATCTGGAAGAAGTTGATTTTCGTTTCCTAGGTATCCAATGAACAACGTTTTCAAATCTACTCCATCATCAAACTCTCCTTCGTTTGGATCAAAAGTAACTTGATATTCTATTCTATCCCATTGAGCATACATAACAATATCGTCTGCATATATCCAAGAACCATCACTGTCCCAAAATTCTGAATTTAAAACAGCATCTAAATTCTCGTCATATATTTGTTCATCATCCGCAGAAGAACTTGAATATAAGTAAAAACCTAAAAACTCATAGCCCTCTCTTTCTGGCATATAACTGTTTGCTAGGTTTCTATTTGAAGAACTGCCATACTCTTGTTCTAACTCCATCTCTTCTGCACCATTGCTAAATCGTCCGCCGTTTGCATTTAATGGAGTTGAATACCTTTCACCTTGCCAATGAGCATACAGAGATAAAGATGATTGGTTATAACACCATTGTCCATCTTCATCGAAGTAACTAGTGCCAAGTACAGCCTCTCCGTTTTCATCGTAAACCTGTACATCATTAGCTATATCGGTGTAATAACCTAAGAAAACATAATTTTCTAGTGTTGGTATATAATTTGAAACATCATTATTTACGGTACTGCCAAATTGAAGATTGACTATAACTTGACTTGAATTACCTACTGTTCCCCCATTACCGTATAAGGTAACCTGCGTTATATTTCCTTCCCACTGAGCAACAAGTGTTACTTGTCCATCCTGTGTGGTTGAAAGATTTATAAACGAGTTAGCATCATCACTTGTTAAATAGTAATCACCACTTGGATCGAATTCAATATTTGGATTTGTAGTATTGTAACCATATCTTGCTGTTTCAAAATTGAAATCAGGACTATTTGTTGCAGATACAGCCCATCCCGTGAATGTATATCCTGTATAAGTTGGAATATTCACACTAAGATATGAGTCATAATCTACATCCATAGAAACGATGTTAGTGCCATTATTGTAATCTATATTAACTTGATATGATATAGGTTCATATGTAGCAGTGAACAATATTGACGCACCATCAGTTATAGTAAGATATCTAAAACGATTGCTTTCAGGGTTTGTTGGATTTTGTAGTCTTGTGCTAGGACTAGTAGTATCAACTCCTTGTACAGCAGTGCGTGAATATACCGCACCTGTTACCTGCCAGCCTGCAAATGTGTATCCCTCTAAGGTCGGAGGCTCATAACTTATTAAGTCAGAATAATCGATAGTAATTGTATCCTGCGTGTTATTGTAAGTATCTCTGAATATCACTTGATATTCTACTTCTCTTATTGTAGGCATAAAAATTACCGTTTGGCCATCACCACCATAATCACCTATTGTTATTCTTTGTCCTGCATTATAACTTGTAGAAGGCGAATATGATATATACCAAGAGTCAAATGTAGTACCTACATCCAAATCACCTTGGTACGATGGGAAAGTGAATGTATCACCATAACTTACAATATAATTATTTATACTCACTCCCGAATCATCTAAAAACACAAATGAGTATACCACTGGACGGAAATTTGCTACAAGTGTTACATTACCAACTGTGCTTCGAAGATTCATAAAATAACGATCTGTCGTTGTTACTCCATTCCAACTTTCAAGATTAGAAGAACTAGTACCACTCATAGCGGTAGATGTATTAATATCCTCAGACGACCAACCTGTAAAAACATAACCACTGTTCGGAGTAGGATTTGCAATGTTAAAAATAGAGCCATAAGAAATATTTATACTAGAAATACTCGAACTGCTAAACTCGTCATCAATTGAGAACTCAACATTATATCTAATAAGTTCATAATTGGCAATTAGTGTTACAGTTTGTTTGGCTAATGCTAAATCTCTAAAAAATGTTATTCCATTTCGTCCATGAACAATTGTAGTCCCATTTGACCAACGTAGCATTCCATAAATACTTGAACCATACCAAGCATCATTTACATTAAGTCCCTCTGCTGTCCAACCAATAAAAGCATATCCATCTGGAGAAATTGGATTAGAAACTTCTATAATATCTCCTATATAAGCCGTATTGCTAAATTGACTACCACTTCCGAAATAACCATCTCCAAGTTCATAAACTATGTTATAAGGCTTATTAAACACATTTAAAATAGGAAACCCTGTGTCTAACAATATCCATATATCTTCATCACCCCACGTGTAATATGTACTATTCCAACTATTAACATCATCAATTATTTGATTAACACCTTCTGCTCTAAAACTCATAGAATTTAAGCCGTCTGTTGCATTAGCATGTCCATTTTCCAATTCCCAAATTTGAGATGAATTATTTGAAGCATGTCCATCAATGATTCCTAACGCAAAACCAAATGCATATAATGTTCGAGTCTCACTATTCCTAGAAAATAAAACATTTTGTCCACTTTCATAAAAACAATTATTAAATATATTTTGATAAGCATTTGTAGTACTACTAACAAAACCAGCAATAGATCCAGCGCCATCATAATCTGAACTCCATAAGATAATATCTCCTACGTTATAGCAATATTCCATCCTTACGTCGTCGCCTGAACAAAAGCCTACTATACCGCCAGCAGCTTTCTGTTGTCCTTCTACTTGACTAGCAACACTATCACCATATGCAGCAACATCACCTGTATTAAAACAATTATATATCATTGTTGATTCATATACCTGACCAGCAATACCACCCACGCAAGTACCGCTAGTAATCGTTCCTGTATTGTAACAACTATATATTTGAGTAGTTTCTGCGTGCCCCACAATACCACCAGTAGGCTGTCCTGTAATAGTACTACTTTGAAGCGTATAGTAAGTCCATACGTCTGCCGTATTATAGCAATTAACAATAGAGCAATCTAATGCATAGCCTACTATTCCACCAACATTTGAAGCTAAACTAACTACACCTGCATCAATCACAATAGAATTATAACATTCTTCTATTGTAGATTCAACGGCATACCCTACCATTCCTCCTATATAGTTTATTCCCCCAATTTCGCCATCTTCCAATCCTATTCCTTTGATTGTAGCATTTGTTATGTAGCCAAACAATCCATGATAACTCGCACCATCGGTTGTATATAAACCCGATATTACATAACCCCCATCCGAATTATAGTTAATATATCCCGAAAAAGAATTATCTTCCGTTCCTATCGGTGTCCAATAATGAGCACTTAAATCAATATCAGCTGTGATATTATAATAAGCATTTTTATAAGGATGCATGTAATTGTTGTATAAGTATGAAAGGTTATTGTTAACACGATAGGCAAGATCAGCAAGTTGCCCTGCGGTTTCAATTTCAAATGGTTGCTCTTCTGTACCATGTCCGCTAGCGAAACCGCCTGCACGATTATCAATCCAATTTCCAGAGATTGCTTGTGATTCTCTGTATTTCATATTATCATCAACTGTAAATGTAAACACCAAGGTAATAACTAAAAGCAATACAACCATTATATAATTTAATAAAGCATTACTACTTTTTACCATCTTTTACTCCTTTTCATTCGTCTATTTTTTAGTTTTTTTAAAGGCATTTTTTATTTATTTTACCTCTAATTTAAGTAAATATTAATAATAACAGCACAATCTTTTTTAATAATTAAATTTTACACTATTTCAACGACATATGTCAAGTTTTTCAAGTAAATTCTGAATATATTTATTAAATAATATATAAAATATATAACAATAATCTCATAAGCCTATATTGACGCATTAAAGCACATAAAAAAATTTGTTATACCTTAAAATATTTTACAAATTAACAAGCAAACAAAATTAAAAAAGCCATGCGTATTTACATGGCTTAAACAAAAAGCAATTTTCTCATTAATTAATAAAATTTAAGCATTAAACATTTAAAAGGTCAAGAATTTCTTTAACTAAAAATTTAACCTGTTTTGGCTTGCAAGCCTTTAAAGCAAGGGCAAGAGAATATGTAATTTCACTATCACGCAAATCACAAGTTTTAACTATTGCCTTGCATACTGTAATAGCGTCAACATTGTTTTGTGATTGATTATAATATTGTAAATCGCTTATAATTTGAACTGCCAATTTTTGAACCTGTTTAAAGGTATCGTCATCAAAATCTTCTTCGTCGTCATCTTCGTCATCGTACTCTTCGTCGTTCTCTTCATCATCTTCGTCATTTTCTTCATATTCTTCCTGTGTAGTACTACCCTCAGTGTTTATCTTTGGATAGCCGAAAGCCTCTGCAAGTAAGTTTCTAAAAGGTACAACCATTTGTTCAATAAAAGCCTTGAACGGATTTTCTTCACGCCCAAAGAACCTTTTTACAAAGTCAACAAAATCAATCTTTTTATTATCCATATCAACGAGAGTGCAAAATACAAATGCTATAACTTTATATTCCTCAGTAGGCATATCGCAAATATATTCGCCCTGTCCATCTTGAATAAACGCCTTAGCAAACTCTCTATCTCTATTAAATTGTTCAAGACACTCACCTATTAGAGAGCAAATTTCTTCATTTTGAGAAAGCACATGAAGCATACGTTGTAATTTATATTCAGCAACTAAAAACTTACAAGTAATAAAGTCATCGCAAGCATCAAAAAATTCTTTTAATTTTTCTTGTTCCATAACATCCCCTTTGTTACATTTTAGCACATTATAAAGATTTTACAAACAAATTACACAAAAAAATTTGATTTATTTAAAAAACATGTTATAATAACCTATATGGATAAAGTACTTTCAGAGAAAGAACAACTCGTTCTAGATAAACTTATAATGCTGTTTGTAATAGACAAGATGGAAATCCCTTTGACAGAGGACTCTATACTTGATATTTGTAGTGTAAAAAATACTTGGATACAAAACTACATGGATTGTAAGGCAATAATTCATAACCTTGTAGACAGCAATCTATTATATAAAATAGGCGATGACAATCAAGAAAAAGAACTTTTTGCATTGTCATACGAGGGACGAGAGTGTCTTTCAAATCTTTATAGACGTATCCCCCTTGCTATGCGTGAAGAAATTTCCGCTTATCTGCAAGCCAACAGGTTAAATGTCAAATCATCACAAGAGTATAGTGCAACATATTCAAAAAATGATGATGGTTCTTATAATGTAGAACTAAAAATATATGAACCTCTCATTAATAAGCCTATGTTTGTCTTAAATATCAAAGCACCATCAAGACAGTCAGCAAACGAAGCAATACACAAATGGAAAGTAAACGCCCCTGCAATCTATGAAATTATTTACGAAAAACTTATAAATACAGATTAAATAAGTGTTTACAATAAAATGTTTAGTATTAAATATCAAAATGATATTTAGTTATAAAAACAAAATAAAAACATAATAGTTAAAAAACAGTATTTCGTTGTTTTTAAAAACTATTATGTTATTTTATTATAACTAAAACATAATAGCAATTATTTTACTATTATGTTTTTTACACAGTCAAATAAATCTTTATGCACCCTGCTTTGCTATCTCTCCTCTTGCAAGAGCGTCGCATCTATTATTATATTCATTATCAGCATGTCCTTTAACCTTATGCCAAGAGACAGAATGAGACTTGCAAAGGTCGAGCAACCTTTTCCAAAGGTCAATATTTAATACTTGTCCCTTTGATGAACGCCAACCATTATTTTGCCAATTTGTTACCCAACCCTGCAAAAAAGCATTGACAACATAGGCTGAATCGCTGTATATGTCAACTTTGCATGGTTCTTTTAATGCTTCAAGTCCTTTTATAACTGCCGTCAATTCCATTCTATTATTTGTAGTTTGAGCCTCTCCGCCTGAGAGTTCTTTCTTTATATCACCATAAAAGAGTATCGCTCCCCAACCGCCTTTTCCTGGATTTCCTGAGCATGCTCCATCAGTGTATAATATTATCTCTTTCATTTTATCGTCAACCTTTCACAAATCTCTTCCATTGTTTGCTTATTCTTTGGCAGGTTTGGAAATACTTTCATTTCATCCCCTTTCTTACGTGGAATAATATGAAAATGCAAGTGAAAAACGCTTTGTTCTGCCGTTATATCATTTGCATTTAAAATATTAACTCCATCAAAGCCACAATTATTAATTAAATGATTTGAAATTAATTTAATTGTTTTCATGACATGTGAAAGATTTTCCTCTGTGGTGTCAAATATATTTTTTGAATGTTGTTTTGGCACTACAAGAATATGTCCGTTTGCATCATTGCTTATATCTAAAAACGCATATGTAAACTTATCCTCATAAATTTTATATGAAGGAATTTCTCCTTTCACAATTTTACAAAATAGACAATCATTCATATTTTTATCTCCTTGCTTTTATTTTTGTAACTCACAACTAACATTGACTTTACCTCAAATATTATTAATATAAAGATTACATTAAAGTTTATTTTTCAAGCAAATATAATATTCCCAAGGTGTTTTCACCACAATGACATGTTATTGTCGCCCCTGCCCTTGAAGATACAACCTGATTAAAGATATTTTTTGATTTGACATATTCTACAACCTGATTTACAAATACGTCATCAGTGCATGTGTGAGTAATGAAACATAGATCTTTCTTGTAATTACTATGTAGTGAAAGCATATCATCTATGTATTTATAGACCACTGAATTAAATTTGCCCATGTATTTTCCTGTATTTTCTATTTTTCCGTCCACAAGTTCAAGTCTAGGTTTGATTTTTAGAAGATTAGCACCAAATCTCGCCATTGCAGAACACCTTCCACCTTTATAAAGATAGTCTAGTCTATCCACCACAAAAGAGGCTTGATTATAATTTGCCTGCTCTGACATCCTTTTACAAATTTCATCGCAAGAAACACCTTTTTTAACCAAACTGCACGCATAGAGCACAAGCAGTCCTATTCCTGTTGATAGTGATTTGCTGTCTATGATATGAAGTTTATCACTTGCAAGTTCTTCCTTCGCTTGCATTGCATAGTTATACGCAGAAGAAAGTTTACTTGATATGCCCATATAAATCACATCACTACCATCTTTCAAGAGTTTGCTAAAAAAAGTTTTAAAGTCTTCAATACTCCTCGCCGCCGTTTTTGGCAGATTACCTGTCTTTTTAACATAATCAAAAATGTCGTTTGGAAATATGTCGACTCCGTCAAGATATTCTTTATCACTCAATATGACCGACAAAGGAAACACTTCAATATTATTTTCTTTGATTTGCTCCTTAGTTATATCAATACAACTATCTGTACATATTTTTATCATAACAACCTCTTTTTTATTATAACTTAAATGTAAATCTTTTTACAAATCATTTTACCAATTAATTAAATTTTTTTGTCATTATTTTGCATAAACAAACCTCTTCTGCACAAACTATTAGCGGAGGTTGAAAATGAGCAAACAATGGAAACCTGGTGAACAAGCACCAAAATCTGGAAACTATTCTTGCTATGACAAAGATGGCAGATGTGGCGGAAGTTGCTACCTCGAAAAAGGACAACGTTTCCCAGCAACTCAAAATTCTGGCTCTCATTATGAAATGGACGAAGAATAGTTTGTTTTAAAATACCCATATATCTATGGGTATTTTTTATGTCAAGCACAGCATAAAAAAATAATATTATTAAAGAGGAAACTTCTATGAAATAATAAAAATATAAGATTAGATTTTATATATTTAACTAAAAAACTTGACAAATGGGTTTTAAAATGTTAGATTTATTAAGTCGGTGGCTTATCATATTTGCAGAGATGGCCGAGCGGTTTAAGGCGCACGCTTGGAAAGCGTGTGAGGTAAAAAGCCTCCGCAGGTTCGAATCCTGTTCTCTGCGCCAACAAAATACATTGCATGTATTAATATATTGCTTTATGCAATAATGACAATTTAGTTTTAAAATAAGCAAATAGCAAAATTGCAAATTATAAATGTTTATATAAAAAAAAGAACTTTTAAGGGTAAACTATTTTGAAACTAGCCGAATAAAAAAAGGAACTCTACAGAAAAGTAAAGTTCCTTTTTATATTAGTTTTAAAAATAATATACTTATATTAGTATGTATTAAAACTAGTAAAATAAATAAAATAGACTAGATATGCTGTATAACATATTTTTTTATTTAAACTTATTAATTATTAAAATTATCAATCATATTTTTTACTATAACTACAATAATATCTCTTTTCTCATTATGATATCCATCTGTTTGACTAATAATTCGTGACCAAGCATCTTGTTTTATTAAATCGCTAAAATA
>CALWJU010000021.1 GCA_944381105.1 uncultured Clostridia bacterium
GTATTTTTTATAAAATTTTCAACATTTTTGTTGATTTTTATCTGATTTCTGATTGCATCCTCACCAGCATTTCTCTTTTCTAGAATTTTTAATAAATTTTCTGCTATTATTCTACCGCTTTCCCTAAGTTGTTCGGTCCTTGATAAATTACAAATATTATTTTCCATAATTTAATTATAAAATAAAGAAAGCATTTTGTCAATGTGAATAAAAAGATAATTTCTATCTCACCTATGTTTAGTTAAAGTCTTTATACACCTGACTTTCCTGTGGACCGTGGCTGTTTTGATATTTGCCATGATATAGTTCAATTTTGCCCTTTGGTTTCCAAAAGATAATTTGTCCGATTTTCATCCCTTTATAGATTTTTAGTGGTTCAACTGCGTGTAGTTGAAAGGTCAGATTGCCAACAAAACCTATATCTACCAAGTCGGCTGTGATTTGTACAAAAAGACCAAGTCTACCCGTCGAACTTCTGCCTGTAATGGTTGGCACAAAATGGTCGCTTCCTATAATCTCCCTTGTATAACCTAAATAAATTTTGTTAGGTTGCAGTACAATTCCCTCATCAGAGATTTCAATAATTTTTGTTTTCATTTCTCTTTTGCTGTCAAGCAAACTATCCTCATAAACTTTCAAATAGTCTCCAAGTTCGACATTATAACTATTCGGATTGACATTTTTTAAATCAAATGGAGAGATTTTTATTCTTTGTTTCTTTACTTGTTTTACTATTTCGCTTCCTGTCAAAATCATTTTAACTCCTTATAAAACTTGCTAACTTCTGCATTTTCATATTTTTTGTATTCGCCTTTATTATAAGTTAGACTTTTCCCTCCCTTAGTTTTCCAAAAGGTAACCTGTCCAATTTTCATAAAAGGATAGATTTTTAAAGGTTGAACAACTGTTAATTCTAATGTCCAATTATGATAAGTACCAATATGACCTAGTGGGGCGGTAATTTGCAGAAAGAGCCCTAATCTGCCAAGCGAACTTCTGCCTATAAGTTGAGTTACATACTTATCACTTCCTATTTTTTCATAGGTGGAGGCGAGGTAAAGTTTGTTTGGTTTTAAAATAAATCCGTCACTTGTAATTTTAATTTTTCTGACCTTACATTTCTCTTTTGCATCAATTAAATTTTCAAATTCGAGAATTTCATCATTTATTCTATAATTATAACTGTTTGGATTTAATAGTCTCTCATCAAATGGTTCTATTTGAATTTTGTGTTTTTTATATTGCTTAATAATTTCATGTTTCGTTAAAATCATAATACTCCTATTTATTGGCTTTTACCCATGAGGACGGCGTTCTAAAATCTATTGGCAATAAATTTTGATAAGAGTCTATCCTTATAATCAACTGAAAGTCGTCATGGCAGTCAAGTTCAATCAAATAATCTTTAATTTTATCTATAATTGAGTGAATTTTAGTTATTAAATAAGATATTGTGTAGTTGTCAAAATTATTTAATAAAATCATATCTTTTCTGTATTTTTTGATATGATAAATATTGCCGTAATCAGACGGAAATTCAACTTCAACATAAGGCTCATTATCTCTCGTATTTACACCGTCCACTTTTGAGGGGATGAAACTAATTCTATCACAACTATCACTGACAAGTTTGGTTGTAAATTGAGCAATGGCAAGCCTATCACTATAATAATTTTCTCCCTCTTTAAATTTATGACACTCAACACAAAAGTCGAATATATCTTCTAAGTCAAGACAGCCCTGTTTTAACTCTTGTAAACTACTAAAAAATCTGTTATCCTTAAACTGTATGTCGTTTATAAACATTTTGTTTGCACTGCGTTTTAACACAAAAGTGTCAAATTTTTGCTCTCCGATATCTAAATTCATTAAGTCATTTTTAGAACTTACAAAGTAAAGTTTTATCCGCTTATCATTGTAAAGATAGGGGAAGTTTTCATATAAAAATTTCAACCCCAAAACTCTATTAAATGTGTAACTTTTCATAAACTTTCTCCTCTTTTAAAATCTTTTTCATCAAAGAAAATAAATTTTCCTTATAGACTTCCATAGTGCTTAGATTGTCGACCTCATAGTCATATTTCATTTGGTTTTGCCATTCTAAATGTGATAGGGGATTTGACTTTGTGTGGTCAACTCGATTTCGCTTAAAGCCATTGATTTTTATAAAAATAAATCCTAAACTTCTTAAGAATTGCCAGTCTGGTGGTCTGCAATCATCATTGGTGATAATTATGTCCTGTCCATCAATAGACTTGAATTTGCTAAGAAATTCATTTAATAAAAACCTGTCATTTTCTTTTCTTATCTTTTGACCTAAATATTGCAATAATTCGCCGTCCTGCTCGCCTGTCATTTTGGTTCCAATAAACTCATAGAAATAACTTTGCAATTTATATAATGGTTCCGCAAATTTGATATTGAGCAACTTGTACCTCTCTTTAAGTATCTGCACTGCGGTGTTCTTGCCATATTCGCTAGGTGCTATAAAACTTATTTTAATACTCATATTTTCTCCTGTATTATGCGTAATTTATACACAAACATAAGTCATTTAATAACACGAGATAAACTCGTGTTTATGATAAAGACATAAGAAATTCATAAAACCATATGTATTTTTAAGTGTTTTAGATGTGTATTTACATAAAAATCAGTGTTATTTATCTTTTTATGTCAGTAAAATTTTTTGTAGAATAAAAAGGCTTTATATTCTACAATATATATTATGTGTAAAAACGACGCATTTGTCAAGAGATTTTTAAAAGTTTTTAAGTTTATTTGAGTATATTCTCTTTCTAACGACATTAAGTCGTTTTTATATTGAAAGTTTATTTAATCTTTATAAACTATTTTCTACATATTCTATAGCCTTTGGCAAAATGTCTTTGCCTATCTCACGAATTGCACTTGGGTTGTTTTTGAGCAAATCTAAATATTTTTTTGCTAAATCATTTTCAAAGATATATTTGCCAATTATTCGGAACATATTATATCCATTGTAACTTTTTGTTATGACATCGTTCACATCATCAAGTGAATTCATGTCAAAGTTGTCAAGCATTTTTAACTCTAAACAAAGTTCCTTTAATTGCTCGTTTGTTCGGTTTTCCATGTGTCCGTCAAGATATCCGGCGTAACTTTCATCAAACCATCTGATTCTATCTATATTGTATTTGCTATAAATTGTATTTTCTATATAAAGATGCACCATTTCATGTGTGAGGGTATGTGTTTTAAATTTTACATCATCTTCGTCATTGATATTTATAAGAGTTTGTATCTCGCCATTATAAAAACAGCCTGTTACCCATGTAGGAAAGTTTTTTTCGCCTGAAATGCTTTTTATGTACTCTACAAAGTCCTCTCGTTTAGTGAAAAAAGATGCTTTCAATTGCCCAGTAGTATCCTCATTGCAATCAAAAAGACTATCAATCAATGGCATTCTCTCGTCAACAATTTTTAAAGACCTTTCTATAAAATCGTCTAGTCCATCTTGATAACTTAAAATAAATTTCTTTGTTACTAACTCTTTCATATTATCCTCGCTTAAGATATTATAACATAAAAATTTGTAAAATTAGAGAAAAATATTATAAACCATGTGATGTTAAAATTTTATTAGCATAAAATTTTATTAAATTCTTGCGAATTTATGTGCTTTTAGCACTCATCCCATAGTATGTATGACCATCAGTCTCACTCTTGCAAGCAAGTTCGACTTCTGATAATATAAACTATGTGATGATAAAATTTAAGCAAGTTAAATTTTAATTTTGCTGAACGCAAAAACACAACAAATTGTGTTCATCACATAGTATGTAAAACCATCAGTCTCACTCTTGCAAGCAAGTTCGACTTCTGATAATATAAATATTGTATTAAGATAAGAGATTAAGTCAACAAATTAAAGAAATAGGATAAAAAAATAAAAAAAATTAAAAATTAGCACTAAACGTTTGACATTGCTAGCAGAAATGACTATAATATGCTCGCATTAAAAAATGCAGGAGGTGTTTTATGAAAAATAATGATAAATTCGATTTAACAGTAGGAGGAAAAGGTAATCACGAGCCATTTGGTCTCTTTGATCCATTCTTTGATGACTTTTTCGGCTATCCATTATTTAGCAGAAAGGACTTCAACAAGATGAACAATGTAATGAGAACGGATGTTAAGGAAGGGGAAAAGGACTACACATTAGATATCGAGATGCCTGGTTTTGACAAAAAGGATATCAACCTTGATTTGAAAGATGGGTATCTAACAGTTACCGCAAAGAGAGAACATAACTATGACGATAAAAAGGAAAACTATATCAGAAAAGAGCGTAGTTATGGTAGTTTTAGCCGTTCTTTCTATGTTGGCGATGTTAAGAAGGAAGATGTCAATGCCAGTCTTGACAATGGTGTACTCAAAATAGTTCTTCCAAAAGAGCAGAAAAAAATTGAGGGTTCAAATAGGATAGAAATTAAATAGACTTTTTTAGAGATGTTCACTTTGAAAGTAGGTAAAAATCAATTTCTAAGCAAAGAACTCATCATTTAAGTTGAACTCGTAAGTTTTACTTAAAGAAATGATAAAAAAGTTTGCTCAAAAAATGCAGGAAATTAATGTCCTGCATTTTTGTCTTTATAAATTATTTATCTTCTTTTTTGTTTTTTTCTTTGTCATCTTTGCTATCGTTTCTTACAGCGTAGGCAACACCGAGACCAGTCAAAACAACACCAGAAAGCATTGCAACAATATAGCCGATTGTATTAAGAGCAGAAGCAAGTGATGTTCCGTCGAAACCTGTTCCCCAATTTATACCTTACAAAATTGCTCCGATAAGCACCATTTCAATACCATCTTAAAGAATGACAATTGTTGTTGTGATAAATTTTTTCATTTTCCCTCCTTTTTAATATATTAACAAAGAAAGCAAAATATGTCAAATTAAAAAATGATTTTATTATGATTAATTTTTAAAATAACAACATATTGTTAAAAAATCTATAAAATTATTTTTAAACGAAAAATTTATATAAAATATATAATTTTTCAAAAAAACCTAATTTTTATTTAATTTTTTGCAAATTTTTATTTTAACAATTCAAATTCAATGCCAAGAACGCCATATTTCTCAATGTTTTCTTTTGAGTAATATTTGCTCATATCATCAGGACTTGCCACCTCGTTTTTCTTGTAGCCAAGTTTAGACTTGTCAAAATGAGAATAAAGTTCTTCAAAATTTTTGAAAGGGTGGAGTGATTTTATCTTTGTTTTTATAATTTTAAGATTGTCATCATCATTTACAAAAATAATAATGTCGCCATTTTTTAAGATTTGTCTTTTTTCATCATTAAGACGCATTTCAATTGTTTTATGTCCGTTTTTAATACTTTCAAATGGAGAAGATTTTAAATGCATAACATATTTTTTGCTATGCTCATCATAAATATTTTGATTTTTTAGCCATAGATAGCATCCTTCCATTTCCTCAGGTTTGTGCTTAAATCCACATTTTACATAAAAAGAGGCGTTGTTTTTTGTAGGGGTGAGTTCTACCATAAACTCGTCGCAGTTCTTGTTGACATATTCTTGCAATCTTTCCATAAGATTTTGTACAAGAAGTTTCCCAACTCCACGACCTTGAAAGGAGGGTAGAACCATTACATCACAAAGAAATCCATGCGTACAAAAGTCGCCAATAATTCTAGCCATACCGACAGTTTCACCTTCTTCAACCGCCGACACGACAAACATGGAATTTTTAAGTGCCTTTTTAACCGCACGATTATCTAAAACCTTCCAACCGAGTGCAATGTGTAACCTTTGAAAATCTTCAACCGAAACAAAATTTTGTAGTTTCATGCTTTCTCCTTATTTGATTTTACCTTTTAATTTTGCCGAACGAATGTTGAGCTGTTTCATTTTTGATAGCAAATTCTCATAATTTTCAATGTTTTTTGCCATTTTTTCAGCAATTTCGCTGTCGCTATCATTACTATTAAGAATTTTTGACCTTTCAAAGTCAAGTTTTTCGAGTTCGGCAAGCAAATTATGCAATTCAATATTTATTTGAATAAACTCTTCATTTATTTTGTCATTTTCCATACTTTACCACCTTTATATTTTGAAAATTTGTATTGTCTTTATTTCTCCATTTCATCAAGTGTCCAAATGGTGTATTGAGACCTATGCCAGTCGCCTGTCCAAGAGCCAGAACCGACATATTTAAAGTCATCAAAATCTGGCGCTTGCAAGATAGGACTTTGTGGATTTGTCTCTACATATTTGTTGACTGCATTCCAGTTTGGCGATATGCCACAGTTGATTTTTGAGACTGGCAGGGTGGCAGTTTTGTTATACTCCTCAATATTTTCAATTGCGCATCTTCTCATCTTTTCATATATGATTTTAAGTTCTTCATCATGCCCCATATATCTAGTATTGACTTCAATATCATTTAAAACCGCATAGCCTTGCTCACGATTTATATAGAGAACGGAATAGGCAACAATCTCATCCTTGCTATTTTTCACCACAAGAGGTTGCATATCTTTTGATATAATTGAACCTCGCATTGCACCCGCCCCAGCACCATAAAGCCTTGCGCAACAACTTGTCATAAAACCGATTGAGAAGTTTGCAATATCACTCTTTGCGAGGGTGTCATAGGTGAAAATCTTGTTTGAAACATCTATTTGATTTTCTATAATTTCCTCGGTGTTCTTAAGAGTTTCATCTCGCAACGCCTCGGTGAGAGCAAAGTATTCCTTGTATGCCTGTGTTCTGTTCTGTCCAATATGCTTTCCAACAATGTAGTCAGGCACGCCACTTTCCTCTCGCTCTTTGTCAATCTCCTTTGCCTTGTCAAAGTGCTTTTGCTTATAGTCAGAGATATTTGCAAAATTATCAGCAATTTCTCGCTCTCTCGGAGTTGTAATACCTGCAAACTTTTTGCTAGCAAACTCTTTCATTAAAAGTTCAATTGTCGGAGATTTCCATCTTGTTTTTTCAACTCCATTCTCTCCCTCATCATAGGTTCGAATCTTGTATCTGTTCTGCTCGCCTGTTGGAATATTTGAAAGATTGCTATCATCTTCGTTTTGCCTAAGTTCAAGTTTTTCTCGCTCTATAAACCACTCGTAGATCTGTGTCAAAATGCCTTCATTGTGATTTTCTACCTGAGCAATAAGTGCGTCATAGTTGTTTTTGCTGTTTAAAAACATCAAAAATTCTTTGTTTTGTCCGAGTCCTTCCATGCCTTGCAAATAAATATGCATATTTTCAATAGGTACATCATTTATAAACTTTTGCAAAAATTTGTAGGCAAGGTCATTGACAGGTAACTCTATTTCCTTTCCTTGATGAGACTTTGCCTTTATCTTGCTCTCGCTATCAAAAAGCCCAAGATTTTTTGCGAGCGTATTAAAATCGGCAACATTGACTTCATTGATATCTTTGGTATCCATAATATCAGGTAAGAATTTGCTAGTTAACTTTTTCCACAAAGAGACATTAACCTTGTCAAGTTCATCCTCTTTGAATAGAGGGATGTTGACATTTGAATTTATCAATCTCTCATATTTTTTGAGACTATCTTCGCTAAAATCATGGTTAACTAAAAACTGCAACATTCTTGACTTGTCAAAGAAACAGTCCTTATCAATCGAAATATTTTTATATTTAATGCTTAAATTACTACAACCTAGGAAAGCACCTCTTCCAATAGATTTTATATTGTCTGGAATGGTGATATTTTTTAGGTTTTCGCACATAAGGAAAGCACCGAGGCCAATTTCTTCTAAACTTTCTGGCAATATGATATTTTCAAGAACATAGCATCTGCCGAATGCATTATCTCCTATCTTTTTCAAAGATTTTGGCAATGAAACAGATTTTAAGTTACAACAATCAAAGAATGCCTCTCTATTAATTTCTGTAACTCCGTCTGGAATGACAATATTTTCCAAACTTTCGCAACCTGAAAAGGCAGAATCACCTATTTCAGTCAATTTTTTTGGTAAAATAACACTTTTTAGATTGCTGCATTTGCCGAAGGCATTATCACATATTGCCGAAACATTTTCTGGCACGACTATTTCTTTCAAACTTTTGCACTCTTCAAATGCGGAGGTCCCTATTGATGTTATAGATTTAGGCAGGGTAATATTCTCTAAATTTTCACAAAACTTAAAAGTTTGAGGTTCAATAATCGAAATATTACTTTGAATGATAGCCTGTTCTAATTTATGACAACCACAAAAAGCACTCTTTCCTATGTATGACAAACTTTTAGGTAGAGTTATATTTTCCAAATTTCTACATTCAGAAAAGGAACGTTCTCCAATTTCAGTAACTCCCTCTGGCAATACAATATTTCGCAAGTTAGTGTTTAGAAAAGCATCGTCTCCAATTTTGGTAACAGTTTTAGGTATGACAATATCATTAAGGAATATACAGTGTCTAAAAGTTCCTCTTTCAATTTCGGTTATATTTTTTGGCAAAACAATACTTTTGAAATAGTGGCAATTGTCAAAAGCATAGGGACCAATTTTTTTAATATGATTTGGAATCGTAATTTCATACGATTTTTTACAGCCAGCAAAAGCATAATTATCAATTTCTGTTACATCTTTCCAAAATTCTTTTGGATTGTTTATAAGAAGTTCCAAATCTTCATCTGTTACTTGTTTAAGCACACCAGCAAATTTTCTCATATTTCTCCTAATTAATATTTATTTTTAACAAAATCATTTTACCATATTCTACAATCTTTGTCAAGGTGGCGGAGTGTTTTTGGTGTGAACATACTGACTTTTATAGATTTAGTGGCCCTTTGCACATAGAAATATTTTTGACTTAATATTTTGTAACTATATTTTGCTTGCTTTTTGAAAAAGATTTGTTATATAATCTAATATAATCTAAAAACGCAATCTAAATATTATAGATTTAGTTGTATAATGTAAATAAATTAATTTAATAAATTTCATAAATAAATTTATTTGCTAAGTTTTAAAGGAGAGTTTTACACATGGACAAGTCATACACACCAGAGTTATTTGAAAGCGAAATTTACAAAAAATGGATGGATAAAAATTATTTTACCACCAAACCAGACGGACGAGAGCATTATTCAATTGTTATGCCACCGCTCAATGTTACAGGCAAGGCACATATCGGTCATGCACTTGACAACACTATGCAGGACATTTTGATAAGGACAAAGCGTATGCAAGGGTATAACACTCTTTGGGTGCCAGGGACTGACCATGCTGCTATTGCCACCGAGCAGGTGCTAGTTAAGGACCTAAAACGCAATGGAGAAAGCAAGGAAAGCATTGGACGAGAGGAGTTCTTAAAGCGTGGTTGGGAGTGGTATGGTAAATACACTCATGTTATTTGCGACCAACTTAAAAAACTTGGCATCTCTTGCGACTGGTCGAGACTTGCTTTTACTATGGACGAGAATTTAAACAGGGCGGTTCGTCATGTATTTTGTCAGTATTATAAAGAGGGGCTTATCTACAAAGGCAAGCGAGTTGTCAACTATTGTCCAAGTTGCAAGACAACAATCTCAGACAACGAGAATGTCCATGTCGACCAAAACACATATCTTTGGTATATTCGCTATCCGTTTGCTGACGGCAGTGGTGAGGTTACCGTTGCAACCACAAGACCAGAGACTCTCTTTGGCGATACTGCGGTGGCGGTCAACCCAAATGACGCTCGTTTTAAAGACAAGATAGGCAAAGATTTGATTTTACCGCTTGTAAATAAAAAGATAAAACTTATTGCCGATGACTACTGTGAAATGGGCTTTGGAACAGGAGCGGTTAAGATTACCCCTGCACACGATCCAAACGACTACGAGGTAGGACTGCGACATAATCTTGAAATAGTCAATGTTATTGACGATGACGGAAAACTCACCAAAGAGGCAGGGCAGTTTGCCGGACTTGACAGAATCGAGGCAAGACCACTTATTGAAAAGGCTATTATTGAGGGTGGATACCTCGTCAAGAAAGAAAAATACAAAAATCAGGTAGGAACTTGTGAGCGATGTGGTTCATTTACCGAACCTAGAATTTCAACTCAGTGGTTTGTCAAGATGAAAGACCTTGCTCGTCCTGCTATTGAGGCGGTAAAGACCGGCAAACTCAACTTTCATCCAAAGAGATATGAAAAGACCTATCTAAATTGGCTAGAAAATATACAAGACTGGTGCATTTCTCGTCAAATTTGGCTAGGGCACCGAATACCTGTGTTTACCTGTTCACATGGGCATACTTTTGCGTGTGAGGAATATCCAACTAAGTGCGAGGTCTGTGGCGATACAAAATTAACGCAAGATAATGACGTGCTTGACACATGGTTCTCATCTGCTCTTTGGCCATTCTCAACACTTGGCTATCCAAACGAGACCGACGACCTAAAATACTACTATCCAACCTCTGCTCTTGTAACAGGTTATGATATTATAACTTTCTGGGTGTCAAAAATGGTGTTCTCTGGCATAAAGTTTATGGGAGATGTGCCATTTAAAGATGTTGTCATCCATGGACTTGTCAGAGACATTCATGGGGTTAAGATGTCAAAACATCTCGGCAATGGTGTTGACCCTATTGATATGATTAATAAATATGGTGCGGACGCGCTTAGGCTTAGCCTTATCAACGGAATGAGTGCAGGAACGGACATCAAGTATGGCGAAGAAAAAGCAAAAGAGGCGAAGATTTTCATAAACAAACTATATAATGCAAGTAAATTTGTTCTTCAAAATATCAAAGATATTGAAATTAAACATATTGATAGGCTTGTATTGCAAGAAAAAGATAAGTGGATACTAGGCGAACTTGACAGACTTATCAAATCGGTCAATAAAAACATAGATAAATACGCATTCGGAGTGGCAACAAGCAATCTAATTGAGTTTACAGTATCAAAATTCTGTGATTGGTATATAGAACTTAGCAAGGTTGACCTAAAAGGCGACGAAGAGGAGAGAAAACAAACAACTCAAAACGTGCTTTATTATGTACTTACAAACCTTTTAAAAGTATTTCATCCTTTTATACCTTTTGTTACAGAATATATCTATCAAGAACTTCCAGAGCATCAAGAGACCATCATGTATACAGAGTTTCCTAAAAAGGTGGGAGCACGAGGACTTAAAAATAATTTTGAGAGAGTTATCAACATAATACGAGCAATCAGAAACGCCAGGGCGGAGTTTAATGTGCCAGACAATAAAAAGATAACCATCAATGTTGAAATTGAAAGGGGTGATAGGCTGATTGAGGAAAACCTTGACGAGATTGCTAAACTTGCTGGGGGAGAGGTGTGCCAAATTGTAAAAGAAGAGCCAACCGAAAAATGTAGCAAAATAATATGCGAAAATGTCAAAATCTATCTTCCTATTGGTCAACTTGTAGACAGCGAAAAGGAGAGGGAGAGAATTTTAAAAGAGATTGACAAGTTAAAGTTTGAGGTAAGCCGTTCAGAGAAAATGCTTTCAAATCAAGGTTTTATTTCAAAAGCACCAAAATCTCTTGTAGAAATTGAAAAAGACAAACTTGAAAAGAATAGAGCACTACTTGAAAAAATGGAGAGTGAACTTAAAAGTTTGTAGATTGATTTGTATTTTGTTAATATAAAAAAACAGTTAAAAATAAAAAATCAACAAAAATATAATAAATAGGATAAAATATTAAAAATGGGAAAATGGATAAAATTTAGAGAACTTTCAAAGAATGATAAAATTTTTAGAGTGATAAACTTATTAATTATGCTTGCCCAGTTTGTTGCCTGCTTGATATTTGGATTTTATTATATTGCGGTCGGACGAGATGATCGTCTTTTTGCAAGTTTTGGGATAGGTATCCTAGTGCTTGCTCCATTACTTATCGAGTATATTTTTAGACATAGATTTTCAAATGTGGTCTTTCTCTGTACAGAATTTTATATACTTTTGGCTGGCTTTATGGGGTGCGTACTTGACCTATACAATTTGACAAATTGGTTTGACATTGTTGTTCACATATTGGCTGGATATGTCTTCGCTCTTCTTGGCATATTTGTTATTGCAAGACTGAATAAATATAGCAGTTTAAATATCTGGACTGTCATCGTATTTTGTTTCTGCTTTACCATGGCGTGCGAACTTATTTGGGAACTTCTTGAATGGTTTGCTGACAACTGTCTCGGACAGACCTCGCAAGGAGATTTTGTAGAAGGTTATAATGCACCTCTTGTAACCGATACTATGATTGATATACTATGTAACTTTGGTGGCGGAATTGTCTTTTGCTTGCACTACCTCTTAGGGAAATATTGTCCTCGCTCGCTAGGAATAAGATTTTTTGAAAAGGAACTTGCAAAAGGGGAGACAATAGAGAGACCTTATAATAAAAATGTGCTATTGTTAGATGCGTCAAAAAACGAAAAAAAGACACAAGCAGATGTAGATAATTCAATAAATGAGAAAATTGATACAAACGAAAACTTAGAAGAAGATAACGAGAATATTGATAACACAGAAGAAAAACACAAAAATAATACAAAAAATCAAGAAAAAGATAAAAAATAACTGAATTTTCTTTTAAAAAACGATTTTTTGTTTAAAATTTACTTTTTTATTTAAAATAATATTTCTGATTTTCTAAAAATAAATTTAAAATTATTTATAAAATTTTCAATATATTTTCAATATAATTATAGGCATAAAAAACTCTACTTTGATTTTGTTTTTAAAGTAGAGTTTTTTGTCTTAATATTAATTATTTTAAATTATTTTAATTATTTTAAAAATTCTTAATTGTTTTAAATTATTTTAAACTATTTTTAGTTATTTTAAATTATTTTTCAGTAAATATTTTTTACTTACTCTTTTTCGCTTTCGTCAATGTCGATGTTTGAAGCTTGGCCTTGGGTTTTAATTTCCTCTGATTGTTTGTTTTCGTCATTGCCATTGTCATATTTGTTAAAGCTGTTTATATTATCGCTTATAAACTCATTAAACTCTTTTCTTTTTGCTTGTTTCATTTCTTCCTCTGCTTTTGCGATAAGTTCTGACGCCTCTTTTCTGTTTTTAATTGTTTCGATATGTTCTTTTCTTTTTGCTCGTACAGTTTTCATCATTTCAATTGCATTAGATGCTCTTTCTTCATCTTCTTTGGTAACCCTGTCGCCAACTTGTGCTTTTATCCCTTCCAAAATTGCAGTTTGTATTTTTTGCAAGTATTCTTTATTTTCTTCTTCAAAATAGCAAAGAGGCAGTTTTTCGTAAATTTCAGGGTGTATACATGCACAATAGCGAGCAAAATCAAAAAAGTCAATAGGATTTTTTGCATTCCTTAATGCAGTTGAAACAATTGTTAAGTCGATAAATGTGATATCGTTAGCATACTTTATCGCATCAGGGTTTTGTGATACTGCTCTTCTAACAATAGATTCTTTTTCTTTAAGTCTATCGGAAACATATTTAAGGTTTAATCCATTGTAAGCGACCGCATTATATGCTATACTTTCGTCATCTCTATATTTTTTTGGTAATAACTTGAAATTTATTTCTCCATTTAATACTTTTTTAATAATAGCATTTTTAAAAATCATATTTCACTCCCTTTATACTAAAAATTATATCACTAATATAGTTACTTGTCAATAGGCAATCTTTAAAACATTTTGAAAAAACACAAATTTTGAAGTAACCCTAAAAGTTAACGACTCATTGACAAACTAAAAGAATGTTTTTAATTACAATAATGATAGAATATTTAAAAAAAGAGCCCAGCAAAATACTGAACTCAAAATCAAATATTTGTTTTTTTTGTCCAACTATCGTGGCTTAATTATTTTTTTCTGAAACGATTTCATTAAATGCCTGGTCTTTTGTTGTATTAAGAGTGGCTTTTTTGCCTTTCACAAAGAATATTATAGACAAACTAGCGAACACAATCAATGTTACTTCAAATACTCCCCATATTACTGCAAAGATGATAGCATCATTACATATCAATTCGCCAGCACCATTTTCTAATAAGTAATTGTTAGGAGTTATTTTGAACGCATTGATATTGAACAAAGCATTTTGACCAGTGGTGTCATTCCACATAGCATTCCATTCCTCTTCATTTGCTTTCAATTCGTCTACCTGTTGATGATATTCTTCTTCAGTCATAGTAACAGGAATCAATATAAATTGATTATCATTACGAAGTATCCAAACTTCAAGTTCTTCAACTTTTCCATTTGTAATAATAGTATAATTTGCCTTTTCATCACTTAAAATTTGAATTTTCATAGAAATTTCTGTTCCTGCCTCTTCACCCATTGCTGTTGACTCTTCCGCCGTAACAGTGTGAGAATAGACATAGGTCATACCATAACTAACTGGACGTGCAAGCAATATTATGTATACAAGCAAGCATATCACTGCTAATGCCACAAATACAATCATAACAGGCATCTTTTTTAAAAAATTTTTCATAAACCCTCCCTCATTCTATAATTAGAATAACAAAATAATAATTATTAGTCAACAAAATACAACAAAATATATATTATATATAAAATTTTGTCTTTTGATGTTATGATTGTTTAAATAAATTAAAATATGAATAAAACATTTAATAACGGTATGTACTCTATTTTAAAGTGTTATTTTATAGTTATTTTAATTAAAATTAGATTATATCATGACAATTAATTTTTTGTGATTTGTTTTTGAGAAGATTGCTTATATAAAAGTTTGAAAATTTAAATTGGACTAAAAGTGTATAAATGAATTTTACTCTTGATTATCATTTGAAAAATAACCAAGTGCATAACACTTTGCACCGACATGACAGCCAACCACACAACCAATTTCGCCGATAACAATCTCTTGACTAGGGTCGATTTTTGTTCTTACCTTATCTCTTATTTTTTCGGCAGCCTCAATATAGTCGGTATGTGCAATATAGAAATACCTTGATGAGTCAACGTTCTCTATCTTATTTAAAAGGAAACTCTCGGCCTTTGCCGTTCCCACACATTTAGCAATGTTAACAACCTTTCCGCCTTGCAGGGTGATGATAGGTTTAACATTTAAAAGTGAGCCAACGACAGCACTTGTAGATGAAAGTCTACCAGAATTTTTGAGGTATTTTAAATCATTTATGATTGCATACAGGTGAACATTTCGTCTGAGACGATAAAATTCCTCTTTGATCTTTTCTATATCATTTTCTTTTTCCATAAACTTGCATAGTTCGATAATTATTGCCCCTTGTGCAAGTGTGGCCGCACCGCTCTCCTCAATAAAGACATTTTTCATGCCTAGATTTTCGGCAGCCATTTGTGCTTGAATTTTTGTTTGACTCATCTCCATTGATATGACAATAGTTATAACAAACACATCTTCCTGGTTGACATAAGGTCTATAAAAATCTTCAAATTTGTAGGAATTTGGCATTGAAGTCTTAGGTAGAACGCTTGTTGATTCGAGTTTTTTATAAAACTCTCTCGTTTTTAGTCCCTCAGGGTAGAGTTCGTCGCCAAAACGTACTTCAATTGGAATAAAAGATATATCATATTTATCCATAAACTCCTTAGGTATATCACAGGCAGCATCTGCCACAATTTTGTATTTCATAATTCCTCCGTTACTTTAAGTTACTTTAAATATAACATAATAAAATTTTTGTGTAAAGCAAATTTTTATTTTTAATAAATAATTTTATAGATTTATAACTATTTTTATAGTATATCTATCAGTTGAATTATATTTAATATGAAAATATTCCTTATAATAAACGCTTATCTTTTGTGGCGAAAAATGAATGGTGTGGTGATAGCAATATCTTTTGTGTAATTTAAAAATTTTTTAATTTTTTTTGAAAAAACGCTTGATTTTTGAAAATCGACCTGTTATAATAGTTTTCGTAAAAGAACGCAATGTTCTTTTATAGGCAAAGGGAGGAGTAGTGAAACAGTTAAGCGAAAGGACAGAAGAAAACATCCTTGAATTTATCAAAGTGTTTCAGGTTGAAAATGGTAGAAGTCCAAGTTTTAGAGAGATAAAAAGAGGGCTTAACCTATCAAGTCTTTCGCTTGTAAGTCGCTATGTAAGTCTGCTAGAAAACAAGGGGAGTATCAAGAAAAATAATCTCGGCACAATTGATATTTCCTACAATGTAAACCTTAGCCAATCGGTATTAGCCCCACTGGTTGGTCAAGTGCGATGCGGAGAGCCTATCTTTGCTGAGGAAAATATAGAAACTATATATCGTCTGCCTACCGACATCTTTGGCAAGGACAACCTGTTCTTGTTGCATGCAATAGGGGATAGTATGGAGGGTGCTGGAATACGAGAGGGAGACCTTTTAGTTGTCAAGAAATGCGAGACTGCTGACAATGGCGAAATTGTGGTCGCCTTGCTTGATGACTCGGCAACAGTTAAGAGGTTTTATAAGAAAAAAGACCATGTCGTATTGCATCCAGAAAATCCAAATTATGACGATATAATTACAAAAGATGTTAAAATTTTAGGAGTTGTCAAACAATACATTCATAGTCTATAAGGAGGCAATTTTGTGAAATTAAAACTTTTTTGCCCGCACTGTGGTAGATGTCTTGGGGAGTGCAATTCGTCAGATGACACAAGTGATTGTAGAGTGCTAATTAATGCTCCTCGAAACAGCAAGAAAAAGAGATTTATACACAATAGGAAGTGTCAAAAATGTAAAAATGAGGTTTTTATTGTAATGGAGTTTAAGGACTAAAATAGTTCTTTTAAGTTGATTATAAAAATTAAAAGAATGAAAATTTTTGTTATATAAAAGAAATATAATGTAGATAAAAAAGGGGCTATGTGATGATAAAATTTTATTGCCATAAAATTTTATTAAATTCTTGCGAATTTGTGTGTTTACACACTCATCACATAGCAAGTATTACCTTAGATTTACTTATGGTAATGAAAAATTAAATAAAAAAGGTAAAAATTAAGATTTTATCTAAATAATAGTTTTTATAGCGGACCCAGCGTTCCAAAAAACAAAGATGTTTTTTGCTACGCTGGGTTTTTGTTTTGCCCAGCAATTGCTGGGATATTTTTATTAAACTAATATTGCTTCAAACGAGTTGTAGATTGCATTTTAAATGTCTTTTTGACTTTATCATAAAAACTATTATTTATTGTACCACAAAAATTTATTGTTTCAAAACAAAAGTCAAAAATAGGTGAGGAAAAGATAAAAATAAGAAGAATTTTTTCCTATGCTGGTATACTTGTATTCATCATATCTTTGCAAATTTTATAGGGTAAGATAACCACAACTGTTTTTTCTTATTTTATAAAAATTTCAAATAAAACCACAACTTTTCTTTTTTTTTCTTTTTTATTTCAAAAATAATCCGAGAGAAGAAGAGTGAAAAACTAAAAAATAAGAGATAAGAGTACAAACAAAAATTACTCTCACATAGAGAGCGGAATACAAGTGTGTATAAAGACCAATATGTTCGGACAATCGCCAAGCGTTAGGCTTGTGGTGCTGGTGGTGGGAGCCTTTACCCTAAAAATCTATCGATTTTCAGGGAACCCAAACGAACCCATGGGTTCGCCTCCCACTATACTTTAAATAAAATTAAATTAAAGAGAGCGGAATACAAGTGTGTATAAAGACCAATATGTTCGGACAATCGCCAAGAAAACTAATAATTACACCTTATAGAAAAAGTCGCACTAAAACGTCAAAAACTACGCTTAGACAAAAATTGTTTACACAATTTGTTGTAATATCGCTCGTTTTCTCCTTTGCCCATAAAATTGCCTAATTTTATGGGAGCCCATTTTATGTGAATTTACG
>CALWJU010000022.1 GCA_944381105.1 uncultured Clostridia bacterium
TCCAAGCTGGTTGCGAGGGTCCGATTCCCTTCACCTGCTCCATGGGCTTCCATAGCTCAGCTGGATAGAGCAGTGCCCTTCTAAGGCAAAGGTCGAAGGTTCGAATCCTTCTGGGAGCACCACATAATATTATGGTGGTCTTAGTTCAGTTGGCAGAACGCCAGATTGTGGCTCTGGAGGTCAAGGGTTCGACTCCCTTAGACCACCCCATATTTACTTTTATTGGGGTGTCGCCAAGTGGTAAGGCATTGGATTCTGACTCCAACATTGCGTAGGTTCGAGTCCTACCACCCCAGCCACCAAAAGACACACATTAATGGGGTGTCGCCAAGTGGTAAGGCACAAGATTTTGATTCTTGCATTCGTAGGTTCAAATCCTGCCACCCCAGCCAAAGTTTTTAAGCAATCTTAAAAACAGAATGTTTGTTGCAAGTATAAGACAAGTTATAGGTTTATATATAGACTTGAACAATACCTATGCAAAAGCGTACAAAGGTAGAGGACTACTAAGCATAATAAAAATGAAAGATAATTTGGTCTACTAGCTCAGTCGGTAGAGCACTTGACTTTTAATCAAGGGGTCCCGGGTTCGAATCCCGGGTAGGCCACCAAGATACCATGATTATTATGGTATTTTTTTTATTGCCTACCACGAGATTTACATAATAAATGCTATTTATTATGCGCATGCTCCGCATGCCGAACCCGAGGACGTCTCGGTCGAAACTTTGAAAGGGTGGGCAGTTTATATATCATGTCCACTAAAAATATGAGGATCTTCATCTGAACTGAACCATCAATTTTGTTAAATTGTGTTGTCATATACTCTATTACATTATGATCTAAATGCAATTTTAATATTAAAAATAACCTTTTTTAATCGTTTTTATTAGAAATTTAGTAAATATTAAGACTTTTTACTAAAATCTATAAACAAGATTTACTTTTTCATTAAAATTGTGCTATTATATAATTATGAAACTTTATATAGCGATTTTAGCAACAGGGTTAACAATAATAGCAGGTGGCAATCTCTTCTATACACTCGCAAAAGATATGAATGTTGGTATAATGTTTTTGTACCTCTTGCTTGCTGTTGCAATATGTGGCTTAATGGCTGGAATAATAACCTTAATTACTAGAATTTTACCCAAAAAGGTTTTTAGTCCATATAGAAAAAGATTTAGAGTGAACGACAAAGAAAATAAATTGTACAACAAACTTAAAATCAAGAAATGGAAAGATAGGATACCAGAACTGGGGAAATTAAGTGGCTTTTCAAAATCGGAGATAAGCGAACCCAATAATCCAAATTATATATTTAAATTTCTTACTGAAAATTGCATTGCAGAAGCGTTACATTTTTATTCAATTGTTGCTGGGTTGCTAGTTTTTATATTTTTGCCAAGAGAATACGTATTCACGATAGGATTACCTATTTTCTTTTTAAACTTAATTCTTCACCTTATGCCTATCTTGGTGCAAAGATATCTAAGACCTAAATTTTTTAAATTATATAATAGATTATTAAGACAAAAAGATGAACAAGAGATAATTGATAAAAATAAAAATGTGATAGAGACAAATGAAAAAATAGCATAAAGGAGTCAATATGTTAAACCATAAAGCGAAAGTTTTGTATCATAGTTCAATTTTGATAGGTGAGAATATATTTATTGATCCATACAAAATTGATTGCAAGTATATGGCAAGGTATATTTTTATAACGCACGCACACTATGACCACTTTTCAACATATGATATAGATAAGATAGTTCAAGATAACACTATTTTTATTGCTCCAAAAGACGTAGCAAATGAATTAGAAAAGAGTTATGAAAATAGAGTAATATCTGTTATGCCATATCAAAGTTTTGAATTAGATAATTTGCAAATTGAAAGTTTTCCTGCATACAATGTAAACAAAAATTTCCATAAAAAAGTTTATAATTGGTTAGGATATAAAATCACTTATCAAAACATAACTTATGCTGTTTTAGGTGATTGTGATATAACAGAAGACAATAAAAACATATTGTGTGATTGTTTGTTAATTCCGATAGGTGGGACTTTTACTATGGATGGCAAGGAAGGTGCAAATCTTACAAACATTATAAAGCCTAAACTTGTAATTCCAACACATTATAATGCAATAGTTGGAACGAAACAAAATGAAAAAGATTTCATAGATAACCTAGATAAAAATATTGAATATGAAATACATATAAAATAAAAAACAATAAAAAATAATTAAAAAATATGTAAAATTTATTTTTTTACATATTTTTTGATTTTTTTTTAACATTTTAATAAAATATTTTTAATTTATTGTAAATTAATTATTTTTTTATCTTAGATGTTTATTAAATAGTTGTTTCCTTGTTTTTAATATTTTTTAATTAATTTGAATAATTTCAAGCAATTTTAAATATTTTTTTATTTATTTTTTTTAAAATGTTATTTTTATTAAAATAAAGGTTTTTCCATTGTAGATGGAATTTCTAAATTTAACATTTTTAAAATAGTAGGAGCAATATTTGCTATCGATTGTCCTTTTTTTATTTTTACTTTTTTATATTTTTCACTAACCAAAATAACAGGTACAGGATTTGTTGTATGAGATGTGATTTTTTTTCCGTCTCTATCTATCATACATTCTGCGTTTCCATGATCTGCTGTTATTATGCAATCACCACCTGCCATTAAAGTGGCAAGGGCAAGAGCATATGCTTGTTTTTCTACACATTTTATTGCCTCGACGGTAGCATTGAAATTGCCAGTATGACCTATCATGTCAGGATTTGAATAATTGACTAAAACAAAATCGTATTCACCAGATGCTATTGCGTCAAGAGTTGCTTCTGTAATCTCAATTGCTCTCATTTTAGGGTAGTAGGAAAAATCTTGCGTATCAATACTTTCAATAAGTTTTCTACTTTCGCCTTTATAAGATTTTTCAATGCCACCATTAAAGAAAAAAGTAACATGTGCATATTTTGTCGTTTCAGCAATATGAAACTGCTTTAATCCTTTTTTTGATATAATTGCTGATAGATTGTCGCTAATTATTTCAGGTGGATAAATAACATTGAGATTATGAAATTCACTTGAATATTCTTCCATAGGTGAGAATAATAAATTTTTAAATTTTTTGGTTTTAAAATGTGAAAAGTTTTTGTCAGTCAATGCAAAAGTAATCTCTCTTGCTCTGTCAGAACGATAATTAAAGAAAATTACGCTGTCATTGTCTTTAATAGTCCCTTCTTTATCCAAAAGTATGGGTTCTAAAAATTCATCAAAAATCCCATTGCTATAACTTTTCTTGATTGCTTCAATTGCGGTAATATCTTTAAAGTTGTCTCCATAAACCATTACATTATATGCCTGTTGAAGTCTTTCATAGCGTTCCTCTCTGTCCATAGCATATATTCTTCCTGAAAGAGAGGCGATTTTGTAATCTGTGCCATAAAGTTTGTTATTTAGCATTTCAATATATCTTATTGCACTGTTGTATTGTGTATCTCTACCATCTAAAAAAGCATGAATGTATACTTTTTTTACAGCATTTTCTTTTGCCATATCTATAAGCGCAAAAAGATGATTGATATGAGAATGAACTCCGCCGTCCGATAATAATCCCATGATGTGCAATGATGAATTATTATCTTTTGCGTGTTCCATGGCTTTAAGAATCTTTTCATTTGAAAAGAATTTCTTACTTTTTATATCGCTATCAATTTTCATAAGGTCTTGTAGTATAACTCGCCCTGCACCCAAAGTTAGATGGCCAACTTCGCTATTTCCCATTTGACCCTCAGGTAGTCCAACTGCATTTCCGCTTGCTTTTAGAGATGAATGAGGATAAATTTTTGATAATTTATCAAGATAAGGTGTTCCAGCCGTTGCAATAGCGTTTCCTGTCTTTTCTTTATTTATTCCAAACCCATCTAATATTATAAGAGTTACCATATTTTTCTCCTTTCCATAAATATATTTTTATTTTTTGTTTAAAAAATAAATTTTTAGAAATTAATAATTAATAAAAATTCATTTAAAAACCGTAAAAAATTGCAAAAAAACATAAAAAATCAAGAAAAATTATTAAAATATATTAAAATTGTATTTTTTATAATTTATCAAACAGATTGTATCTTTCAAAATGTATTATAGCATTAAAAATTTTTTCTTTACAATTAGGATAAATTTTATCAAGATTTTTTATTAAATTTTTTGCTTTTTCTCTTTCGGTATGTTTATCAGCAGGACAATTGTTAAAAAGTACGGGCATATCTTCGCTCACCCTTATTATTTCTTTTTCATCACAAAATATAAGTGGTCTTATTACAGTTATGTCAACTCGGCTTAGATATGATTTTGGCTTAAAGGTCGAAAGTCTACCCTCAAAAAATAAAGATAACAGAAAAGTCTCGACTAGGTCATCTTTATGATGACCTAATGCAACTTTGTTGCATCCGAGTTTTTTAGCATTGCTATTGAGCAGTCCTCTCCTAAGGTTTGCACAAAGAGAACAAGGATTTTTCTCCTTCCGTATATCAAAAACAATTTCAAATACATTAGATGGAATGATATAAAGATCGACGTTGATTTTTTCACAATAGGATATAATTTCGCTATAATCGTTTTTCCCACCGCTTAGATCTATTGCTATGGCAATAAGTTCAAATTTTGTATCGGCGAATCTTTGGTAACTTTTCAAGGTAGACAAAAGAGTCAGACTATCTTTTCCACCAGAAAGTCCAACAGCAATCTTGTCGCCATTTTCAATCAAATCGTAGGTTTGGCATGCTTTTCTTAAAAATCCTAGAACTTTTTGCATAAATCCTCTTAGTTAACAAAATTATAGCAAAATACTAAAAAAAATACAATAAAATTGATATTTTTTCTTATTTTTAATTAAAAAATTAAATTATGAATAAAATATGATTTTTTTAAAAAACTAAAAATATACATAAAGACAGAATAACTTAAATATATAAATATATTTATTTTGGTTTTATATGATTTTATTTGACAAAAAACGTGGCAAAAATGTATAATTATGCTATACACAAAAAGATTTGCGAGGATATGCGGTCATCTTGCCAAAGTTGTCTGCGAGGAGGATATATGAAAAAGTTTTTTGTCGGTCTTGTAAGTATATTTTTTTTGTTAGGAGCGACAATTTTAACAGCGTGTGGAAGTAACAACATTCAAATGGAACTTTCCACTCAAAATATAGAGTTGCAAATAAGAGACGAGGCTATCTCTTCTACTGCCGAGGTAACGGTAACCATTACTGGCACAGATGATAGTCAAGTTTCTGTTGATGCAAGAGATTCGTCCGACATATTATCTTATACCACGCAATCATTAAACAATGGACAGACGATTATTTCTATAACAGGTATTTCAGAGGGAGAGGGACAGGTATATGTAACATCTTACCAAGGCAATATAACAAAGGTGATTAATGTTGTAGTTTATAGTCAGGTTAGTTCAATGGAACAAGCGTACGAGGAAACAGGCAAAAAGAATAATTTTGCACTTCGTGGAGGGAGTGTAGAACTTATCGATTCTAATCTTATTACATTCTATCCATCACAAAATAGCAGAAGAACAATCACATGGGATATTTTAGATGGACAGGACAATGCCTCAATAGAAGGTAACTTATTGACAATATCACCAGAATTTAGTGAGGATACAATATATCTTACTGCTACAACAGAGACAGGTATATCTTGCGATATAGAAATCCCTGTTATTGATAACATTGACGACGACTTGTCTCTATCTTGGTCTTATAGCAGAGATACACAATCCTATCAGCAAATAACAGAGGATAATAATACTTTTACCATAGTGCCAAACGTGCCTGGCAAACTTTATACTCTTTACATAAAATTGGAATTTAACCAAGATCTTGATATAACAAGCAGGGTAACAAATTTAGCAGGGGAAAGTACGGATGAACTTATCATAGAGGCTTCTGGACAAGACAGCAACGGAAATCCAATTTATTCCATCTATACAAACAAAAACATAACTAATATTAATGAAAACTATGTTGTATACTTTGAGATAGGCTATGAAGAATATAACCTTTCACCTGTGGTCAGCATGCCAATTTATATCGAAGTTCGAGAAACTGTTTCAGATATAATAATCTCAACAGGAGATGGTGAAACTGATAATATTGCAGGCACAACACAAATTTTATATTCTCAATATAGCAACTCATTCGGAAGAGAGTACTATGTTGACGTAATACCTACAACTGTAATAGGAGCATCCAGAGAATATACAATAAGCGTAGACATCACAGGAGGACTTTTGCCTGAGGGAGGCTTGTCTGGTGGATGCCCTGTCGAATTTTGGTATCAAGACGCAAACAATGGCAACCAGTTTACACAAGTGGTTTTAGAATATGACGGAAATGTCTATATTACAAGAGATGAAAACGCTATTTCTGCAAATAGGCTTTATATGAAAGCCGCATCAGACTTAAATGTTCAAAGTTTTGATGGCATAGAAATAACTTTTAGAAGCCTTGACAACGATCAAGTTACAACTACCTTTAACGCACAACTTGTAAAAAGTGTGTCAAGTGATGATTTCGTTTTTGAAAACGCTGATTTTAGAGTGGATTCAAGTGCATCAAGCACTGCTACAAATATAACAAAAACATTCACATTGCAAGGGCAAACAACAATAGACGGACTTTATATTGTAAATCATAGTGAGCATGTTACTCTTCCTTTGACACCTACATTTGTTTCATCCACAGCAGATTCGGTAACTTTTTCTATAACCCTTACTCTCAATAGGTCGAGTTATGGTGTAACAAGTCTAGACTATTATCAGATATGTCATGAAAATGGTTTAGAAAGTGAGATGTTCGAGATAGATATCTTCCTTCCTTTAAGTGAGGCGGTAATTCTTTACGATACAAGCAATAGTACAAGTTCAGTTACAAACTATACAACAAACAACACCTCATATGATGAAGATGGACTAATCATTCAAAGCGAACATGAAAGCCTTTCTAGCATAATGTTAAAAAATGGTACAACCACACCAATTTTATATTCATTTAATTCGTCTGGAAATTATGAGGCAGAGGCTGATATAGATATATCATATTATGATTTTAACGAAACAGAAACGTTTACGATTGATATGTTTAAATCTCTTATATCAACACAGGAAGGCGTATTGCAAATTTTGGCAAATGCAAGGGCTAATAGAAATCAAATAAGTGCTATTGCTAATTTCTCTGCGGATAAAAATAGTATTATTACAAGCAGTGTCGGTTTTACTTATGCAGTGCTTTCTTTTACAGGACAAAGCACCGATGACGACGGACAGACAACTATAATAAAGATAGTATTAATAGAAAGTTATATTTCTCCTGATGGAATGAGTGTTACTCCTTCAAGCGATAGACAGATAAATCTATATTCGGCAGAAAGTGTTTCATCACGGGACTCTGCTCCTACAAGCCAAACGGTAACTATTAATTTTACAAATTCAAATATTACTTATGCTTCAATGGATAACTTTACATTCATATCTACCGTTAAAGACTCACAAGGCAATTATGTTATGGGAGAACAAACAGTATCAGGTAATTCTGTTTCTTGGGAAAATGGAAGATATGCGATTGAAGATATAATCATTACAGATTCTTATATAAGGTTTACAATTGTTACTATTTCAAATTATGGGGTGTATAGTTTCTTTGATGAACTTGAAGTACATTATCAACTTTTAGTTGATACAGAGGATGGGCAAGAGATTATGGATATGATGTGGACAACACTCAATTTAACCATAAGGAATGCTCAACGAGTTACAAGTCTTACTTGGGATAATTATGATGAAGATGGAATTTATTTAGAGGTTGGAGACAGCGAGCCTTATTATTTAATTTTATCTTCTTCACCTACAAATGCCAGAAACACAAATGTAGCATATGTTATAACTGACCAAAATGGTAATGTTGTTGACAATGATACTTTTGTTGGGGTAGATACTATATCACAAGATACTCTTGGTATATCTTTAAGTGATAGAATTACACAAGGCACAACAGGATACATTTATTTATTGCCAGAGGATGCGGTTTATAATGGCAATATCATTTATTACTATTATGATGGCGAAGATGTTGTGCAAAGCCAGGTTTCAGAAAGAGCGTTAGGTCTTTTAAGATCAAATGGAGAAACATGGTATGATTATCTTGTTAATAATGCCTTCTTTATGTCAAACACTTCTCTTACAACAGAAGCAGAGATGGTTTATTTTAGTGATATTCTTATTAAAATAGAAATTACCGTTGCAGATGGTAGTAGTTTTGATTATGCGTATAGAATTTACAATGAAGAATCTTTTATAGGAATTATGCCAAATCTGTATTATACTGTAATGAATAGTCTTGATTTGCCGTCAGATAGAATTGCGCTTGAAACATTTAGCGGTGGACTACAAGGTTATGATGATACAATAACAATCAATTTAAATGGTGCAAATTTTGCGAGTGAACTTGCAGAAAGTGCTATAATTAGAAATATTGTTTTTTCTGGTACAGTGAATGGACAAGGATTTATTGCAAATGAAAACTATGGCACTATTGAAAATGTAAAGGTAGACGTTTATCAGACCTATTCAAGTATGTTGACTTACGACGGAGCAGGTTTTGTAGGAGGCTTGGTTGGAATAAACAATGGTATTATAACAAATTCTTCTGTGCTTGGTCTAACAATAGATAGCCAAAACTCTATAATAGGTGGAATTGCAGGTCAAAACAACAATATAATTAGTGGTGCAAAAGTTGAGTTTTATAATTTACAGTCTAGACAAGATGATAATACCGCTTATAATACCTTTATAGGAATTGTAGTTGGTGGAATAGTAGGTCAAGCGACTGAGGACTCCTCAATAGAATACTCTTATGCCTACAACTATAATATTGATTCTTTTGTAGAGAATGAAAGATCTGTATTTGAAGGTAATATTTTAGGAGCAATCGTAGGTCAGATTGTAGGACAAACTAGAATTTATATTTCCTTTGGTGTCATCGATAATGTTTCTGGGTTTTCTGGCAATGTTGATGATGATATGTCAACACTAGTTACAAGTAATTCTGATTTTTACTGGTCATATTATAATAATGGTGAATATACTTCTCAATTTAGCAACTCAAATAGTAGCAATTTAGTGTCCTCTGGAAATGGGTTCTTGGAATATGTCAACGAAGGATACAGCCATTATAGAGACCTCTACCAAGAGGAAAAGGTTACATTTGTTTCAGGAAGTGTGCAAACATATCAAGAAAATGGCTATTATAAATCGTTAGCGGTGGATGATAGCCGTGGAATATTATTCTTCTATGATGTAACAAGAGGAAGTGAAGATTTATCAAGTTCGGCTGAAAATGATTTGTTAGAACTGAATACTATTAACCTATCTCAACTACTCTCAAATAATCTTTCAGAAAATGTAATTGTAACATCGTCAAATAATCAAGTTGCAAGAGTAATAGGTTCAACTATTATATTATTAGATACAGGTGATATAACTCTGACAATCTCTTCAAAACATGATGTTCAATATAGCAAGGAAATAAATATAAAAGTAATCTATGCTATGTCTCAAATGATAATCTCATATACAGATAGCATGGATAATACCTATCAAATAGAAGAGGGGTCGACTACCTATCTCCAAAAGACACGATCTAGACAATATACAGTTAACTATGAAAATTCAACAGTTTTATTAGGAAATACTGCGACCAGATATTCCCTTGTTCAAAATGACGTTGAATTGCTAATTACAGTAGACAATAACACTTTTGACATAACTCAAACTAACAATATATTTATTGTTTCAACTAGCAATGACTCTACCGACGGTATTATTTACATTGACCAAATAGTATCTGATGATGAGTGGCAGACAGCAATCAATGACGAATTTAGAAGGTCATTTAACATTTCGGCTGTTGACGGAGTTATTTCATTTAGTTATACAGGTGAAAGTTTGCCGTTAACACCTTCAACAAATGCAGCAATAAGAGTAGAGGTTACAACAACCGCTAGCAATGACAGCGAAAATCTTAGACCTATAATTTACAATAATGGACTTGAATTATATATATCAGAAAAAGACCAATCTTTATCTATGGGAGATATTTCTGTATATCACTACACATTACCACAAGATTACTCTCAAAATGAAGATGACTATATTCTTACTGCGACAATAACTCTACTAAATAGAGATAGTGCTCTCGATGAGGAAACAGGTGTATATAATTTCATATTTGAAATATCTTTCTCTGTATATGTTGATTATAGAAGTAGAATAGATAGGGATATTGACTTTACTGTCGCTTTTGAAAGCAACTCGGGTAGCAATAGTTCGAGCGTAAATGGAGATGAGGGACAGATAACACTTAGCCTAACAAGGCAAAACTTCACAAATATAGATGTAACAAGTTTTAAAGTGGATAGGTCTGTTTGGACAAATGTAGATGGCACTTATTATACCGCACATCAAAAGGGTGAGCAGGCAAGCGTATTTAGTCCAGGAAGCAGTTCAATTTTACAAATTACAGCAAACCCATACTTTGCTCATTATGATTATGTTGAGATTTCTTATAGCAATGTAGCAGTAGCAAACGCAGTTGATTTTGAACTTTTACAACCTTATGGTTCAAATTATGATACCTTTATCTCTTTTGCTGGTGCTGATGTTTATACATATGGAAATACTCTAAGATTTACACCTGATAGAAGCCTCGATTATGATTATGGGACACTTTATTTTAGAGCCTCAATAAGTTCATCAGTTGATTCAGATAGCATAATAAGATTTAATGTATCCTATTATACTAGTGAGGGCGAACTTTTAAGTCAGGTAAATTATTATATAACAATAAATTATCTCGCACAGCCAACTATTCTTGTTGATGGAGAACAAGATGCTTTTATTGCACTCGGTTCTAATGCAAATGTAGAGATTCAAGTTTTCTCTGACCAAGTTCTAGATAGTTTAACACTTGAAGGAGAAGGATTAGAAGGTTTAAATTTATCATCTTTTAGCGAACAAGAGTCTGATAGTAATACAAATATCAAGACATATTCAGCAACAATATCTGCCTCAGTCAAGGCAAGTGTTGCTTCCGCTAACAATACTTTTACTGTCCATGCGGTTGTAAGAAGGACACAAAATGGAGTACAAGAGACAAGACATGTATACGCAAATGTTACTTTGGTAGACTTTAAGATTGATACATCAAATGTGGGAATAGATGGTATAGAGGATGGCAACTTGGATGTTTGGCAAGGAGTAGGAAAAGCCTTCGAAGTAGATTACAACATTTTGCCAGAGAGTTATAGTTATGACCATAACGACAGCGAAAGCGTAGAAAAGGTTAGTGATCTTTTAAATAGTAGGCAAGAATTTGAAATAAATCAATATTATGTATCGAGTAAGACAGATGCTGAGACTGATGAAGAAATTATTCAATATGCTATAAATTACAACTATGAAGAAGGTAGAGCATACACTCTAAGCGAAAGACTATTCTATATTGTTAATGGAAATGAAGAAATACCAGTTACAGATGAGTACAGAAATTCTGCTGGCGCAAGGTTTGAGTTTACAACCAATCAAGACGGAAGTCAGGATGCTGTTATTATAGGAGCAAGGCAGGGGGAAGTCGTTTCGTTTAGATTGAAAACATTTATTTATACTAGCAATGGTGGAACAGTTTCATATTCAACTGATTTTACAGTAACTGTAAATGTATACTCTGATGAAGATTTGCCTTTAACAATTTCAAATGCTACCGAATTTGAAAATCTTAATCCATCAAATTATACGAGTGGAGAAATCACACAAAATGATTATATCTTGACAAGTGATATTGTTCTTGAAAATCATAGTGCTTTCAATACAGATTTGATAAGTTCCCTTGACGGAAATGGTTATACAATATATATAAGAAGTTACAATCAGTCAGCAAGCGGAACGTTAAATCTAGCATTATTTAACAATATATTAAGTACAACCACATTAAAAAATGTTAGGGTAAATGTCTATAATGGTGGACAAATCACAGTTGACCTTAGCACTCTTTCGAGCAGTGCAAGAATAAACATTGCTGGACTTGCTATAACAAATGAGGGTATAATAACAAATTGTGAAGTTGTTTCTTTCTATACAGATGGATATGCAAGTGGAACGTCTGATCTTTTAGTTCCAGCGACAGTCGAGCATAGCAACCCATCAGGCTTTAATGTTCGCTTCATAAGGGGAGCAAATACAACAGAGGAAATCTATATTTCTGATGGTTCTTCTTGGACTCCACAAATAGCAGGATTAGTATTGCAAAATGTTGGAAATATTACAAATTCACGAGTAGGAGGAGACTCTGTAACAATATTAGGTGAAGACCGATCAGTGATTGATAGCAGTGGCAACACTGTTGCTATGGGCTATACATTCGCATCAGAAATTGATCTTGATACTTTCTATATAATAGGTCAAGGCGATATGGCTGGTTTTGTTTTGATAAATTCAGGTTCAATTGCATCTTCATATGCAAAATTACTTGATATGGAAAATAAATCAAATTCAACCGCATATGACACCTCTGGCTTTGTGGGAACAAATAGCGGAAATGTTATTACAAGTTATGTAGAAGGAAAACAAGACGAAAGCGACACTTCGGAAAGTCAAAAATATGCCTATACTGGTACATCATTAAAGTCTGCATATGGTATAATCGCTGGTTTTGTCAATGAAAACACAGGGACAGTTAAAGATAGTTATTCAAATATTTTAATATCCAATTCTTCAAATGCTTTGAATGTATATCTTGCATCAGGTTTTGTTTATATAAATGAAGGCACTATTGAAACATCGTATTCTGCTTCACAAATAGCAAATTCACGTTCTACACAGATGAATTTTTCAGGAGTTAACGCAAGTGGCGACCTACTAGCAAATGGCAACTATATAAATTGTTATTTCTTTAACGCTTCAAATTACAATAACCCTGACTCTTCTGATAATTCAAATGAAACGTTGTACGATACAGGAGCGGTGCTAATTACAAATCCAGAATCTTCAACATATTTCTATGGCTTCGCAATAGCAAGTTCTGAAAATGATGGTATTTGGACAATAAGCGATGAGAATGGAATAAAACTTATTGAGCCTAACATTAAATCATACTCACATAGATACATTTCTTATATTCCAGACGACCAAGATTACGACGGAATAACAGGACAGGATGAACAAGGAAGATATGTTCTTCCTTATGCAATCTTGCAGTTTACCGATTCATCAAGAGAGATAAATACTGCTCTTGGTTCTGAAAACAATCCTATAATTATCTCAAATGCCCAAGAATTTGTAGAAGCCATGGGTACAAGCCAATCTTCATATACATCGCAGTATTTCAATAGTTACTCGATTTGGGGAACATATAGAATGGTATCAAATATTAACCTCTCTGATTTAAGCACTTATATAAATTTACCATCAGTATCCAAGGCATTCTCAGGAAAATTTTATGGAAATGGGTTTACTATTTCAAACCTTTCTATTGCATCATATAATGCAGGAGTAGGTTATGGATTGTTTGCTTCTCTCGAAAGTAGGAATAATTCAACTCCATTAATCAGCAACCTTTCGCTTACCATAGACCATGTTACAGCAGGAAATGTATCCATGGTTGGTGGTGTTGCTGGATATGCAAAAGATTCTATACTAGTAAATATTGATATTACATTTAACGATGGAGCACAGATAAGTGGACTAAACTTTGTTGGTGGACTTGTCGGGCTATCATTTGGTAATAGTGTGATAAGAAACATTACAGTTCAAGACCCAAGCGTAACAGCAGAGACATATTCAAATAATGTAAGTGGTGATTATTTTACATCTAGCGTTATAACATCAATAAGAAATAATATTAGAAATAACTTAAATAATTCGACTACTGTAAATTCATCGATAATCAATACGTTAAGTGTTTACTCATATGCTGGTGCTGTTACAGGATACTCAGACCACTTTGTAACAATGTTAAATTCATTTAATATCAATCAAGCATTTGACTATACTATAAACAACATAAGAGTTAATGGAACGGTCTTTGTTCAAGGACAGATTGCAGGTGGATTGTTCGGACTTACATCTTATCAAACAAATGTAAGAGATGCAGGACTTGTTATAACCGCTGACAATGATAATGTCGATTCTCATATTATTGCTACCAAGTATTTCGCTGGTGGTGTTGCAGGTCAGTCCTTTGGTGGAATGAGTAGAATATTTGCTGAGTATGAATCAAGTATACAAAATGATATTGAAGATGGGCTTTCAAGTTTCTACTTAAATAATGCAGAGGTGCAAAGGGGTGCAACAAATATCTTCTACCTTGACTCTAATCCATATGATCAAATGTTTATAGGAGGTCTTATAGGTTATGTAGAAAGTGGTAGACTTGAAGTATCTTACTCCAAATTAAATGTAGTAAGCAATACAGCAGACTTTGCGGGTGGTATAATAGGAGGAATTGATCTAACTAATGCAAACACCTATCTTGCAGAGGCAGACTTATTGAATGAAGACGTATTTACAAAATATTTCATAAATGAAGTTTTTGCCACAGGAGATATTAGAGCAAGACAAGACGGCGATGATTTAGTAATGACCGCAGGAGGTATTATTGGTGCAAGTTATGGTCAAAACAATAGTATCGCTTTGCTTGCTGTTAATGCTTTAAATTACATCGCAAACTACGACTATCAAAATGAAGATGTTATAAATATTAATAATGATATAAATATTTCATCAACTATAAAGACAAATTTAATTCTTGGTTCGGCGTTTGAGAGCAAAGATAGTACATCTCAAAGCGAAATAAATATAAATAATTTCACAAGTTTTATTAACCTCATTAGATTACGAGGTGATAATGGTGTAAGTGGAGTTAATTCTGCAACAGTGGCTTATTATGAAAGCTATACTTTTGACAACTTTATTGCAGCAATGAATTTGTTTGGTTCTGTCAGTGGAGGATTGCAAGACAACACTCTGTACGAAAATAATTATGTATATGCCATAAGTTCACCAATCAACTATACCTCATCTGATATAGGACATACATTTACTCAACAAGCATTTTTAAGTTCTGGTGTATGGAGTACTGGGAATTGGACCCATGATCCAGAGGATTTGTTCCCATCAATTATGTATCAAAGGGTAACAAATTACATTTACCTAGATGACTACGCTGAGAGTGTTGAACGTGTATTCTCACTACTTAATTCAGGTGGCGGAAGTGATATAACAATTGTGGTCCGAGGTCTTGCGTCTGAGGATACAACTGATGAGTATAGTCATATAGATTTACGTGATTACGCTGATATTATTGATAATTATATGGTTAGAGGCTTCTCAGGTTCAATAATAGGAGGAAATTATTATATTACTGATGGTATTGACGAAGATACCAATGCAAATCGTACTCGTGTAAGAATAATATCTGATAAAAGTTTCATAGAGTCAACTGGACCTGGTTTCTATATGAATGATGTTATAATTGAGTATGCATCACAAGGTTCAATAGATATCACAGCAAATACACAAGGTAGTGCTGGATTATTCTCTATGAGTGATTTAAATGAAGCGACTATAACCAATCTCGAAATAAGATTAAATTCACCAGTGGTGCTTACAGAAGAGAATAGTGGGACAACTTCAAATGAAATCACAGTAGGTTTACTTGCTCCACAAATCATAAATTCTTCAATTACAAATTTAACAATTGATGCTCAAAATGTAAGTAGTTCATCCTATCTTTTATCGACAAATATACAAAATAGTTATGATTCAATATCTGCTGGTATTATTGCAGGTGTAATGAATCAAACAAGCACAAGTTCAATTATGCAAGTAGATGGTTTTAACCTGAATTCTTCTGCAAACCTAGTAAATCTCTATTCAGCAGGTAGTACAGAAGTTGATTTCCACAATCTATATCTAGGTAGTTATTTTGGAAGAATTATAAGATCGGATTCTGCTCTTGATATGCAATTAAATTTACAAGGAATTGATTTAAGTAGTTCTTCTTCTGATACAAATAAGCGTCTGTCAGTAAGCAATATTTCAGCAGAAAATGCCTATATTGGCGGTTATATCGGAATGAATAACGGTCTAGATCGACTTACTTTACAAGATGATTTCTCGACCTATATTGATATTTTCCTTGATGATACGTCTATAAGTGTTACACCAACATTTGATAACCTTTATACAGGACTTATTTTTGGATTTGCAGGTAACACAAATATTAATTCTATAAATTTTGCTTATTCAAGTTTTGACGGTGGATTGTATGTTGTTCAAAATGGAACAAACAATGAAACAAATAGAGTTGAAATTACAAACCTTTATGCTGGCGGATTTGCTGGTAGACTTGAAAGTGCTATGACACTATCAAACATTAGCCAAATGAGTTATGAAGTAGTTTCAATTACAAGCAGTACTAGTGTGGATATTTCGTCAATGGATACAACAAGAGATACCTTTGAATCTTCGGAATATGTAAGCAATACATTGGACATTTCAGGTACAGCAAAAGTAGGTATTGTCGTCGGCTCGACAAGTTCGACATTCTCTATGCAAGGGACAGGTTCAGACTTTACCGTGCTTAACAGAAATGGACAGACAATAAGGCTTTCTGGACTTACAAGTGGTTCGGCGGTCGGATCGGTGATAGGAGAATCGACATCAACGCTTGCAAATTCTATAACAGGTACTAGTACAATAAACCTCACAAGCGGTATTGTTTCTAATGCTCAAATTGTAGCAATAGGAGATAGTGAGGACGCTGAGGTATCTGTGGGCGGAATAATAGGACAGGTTGTTCATGACACTACATATGAAGACAGTGCATCGGCGAGGGTGTCAGTGGGGTCGTTAAACACTGCGTATGTCGGCTTTATAGGTGCAGTTTATTCAAACATTGAAAACTTAAATTTCGGTGGTATTATAGGAAGGACATTGTTTGCAAATAGTAATGATTCTATCAACTTAACAAATACATATTATGGTGGAGTAGTAAAGATATTTGGTGAGAATAGCGAAAATTCAAGGGCTTACGTCGGAGGTTCTGTTGGTTCTCTTGAATCAAGTCAGACATCAACAAGCACGTATAATGTAAGGCTAATAAATTCATTTAACTACGGAGATGTGTTCGTTGAATATGATGAATTTGAGTCATTAAATCATTACATATTTGGTGGACTTTTAGGAAGAATTGAAAGTGCTTATAGAATAACAGCAAGTGGCAACTATTCTATGGTTAGCAGTCATAATACGAGATTTATAGGAAATGACGAAAATGACCTAAATAATTCAAGCCATGCTTTGTTTGGGGATACTCCTGTATCTGCTACAAGCGGAGCAATTAATAATAACTATTATAATTTTGCTGTTTCTCTATGCTCGGACGAATATGGTACAGATATAGCATATAGTTCTGCATATAGAATAAATGGCTTTGGATATGGAGAAAGTAGCATAGGAGGCACAGATGGTAGCACTACATTAACCATGCTTGATCGTTACGATGAAATATCCAGATTGATATATATTGATGAGGGAAGTGTTGAAGAGGGACACAAAGTAAATCCTATAAACCTTTCTTCTGCAAATACATCTATGATAGATATAGAGTATAAATATAATGGTATTACATATACAACATTTACGGAAACATCTACACTTTCAACGCAAATATATACAAATGGAGCAGATAGTACAAATCTTGAAAATGTTGCTATTATAGGGAATGGACAGGAAATAACATATTCCTTAGATGATGATAGCCTTTCTCGGTCATCAATTATAAATAAATTAAGCGGATTCTCTTATGTTTCTAACCTTGTTGTAAATCTAGATGTAGAATTAGACAGTACTGACTCATCGTTTGCTGGCGTTGCCAACGACATGTATGATAATACAATGATTTATGGTGTACAAGTTAAAGGAACAATGAGCATAGGTGGAAACACTGTTAAAAACTTAGCAGGAATTGTTGCAAACCTATATTCAGGCAGATTGCAAGAGGTAAATACCAGCCTTGATATAATATATAGAAGTAGCAGAGATGGATATGTCTACGGTATTGCAGACCTAGTAAATGAGATAAGCGGAGGAATAACCGACGGTTCACTCAATAAAATAATAGTAGATTCTTATTCAACAGGTAGCATTACATCATATATTTCAGCAAATCTATACGCATTCAGCGACACACCATCAACGGATACGTTTAGAATAGATGGATGTTATTCAATTGCAAAGTTGGATAGAAATGATTATATGTCGAGTAATGATGGTGATGGAATATTATCGGTATTTGGTGTTGAAAATGCGAACGATAACATCATAAATTCCTACTTTGACTATAACGCAGTAAATGCAGATGTATTAGAGATAGGTACAGACTACCAACTTTCAACGAGTGGATTGATGAATAATGCTGATCTTTCATCTATATATGATGAGAGAAATATTGACTTTAATTATGGCTATCCAACATCAAAAATAGGTGCATTAAAGACCTCTTCATTTGCTGAGATTACAAGTTCAAATTCAGCCACAAGCGATATGTACGAGTACTATGTAAACGAGACAGAGTATTCTCGTCTTGCAAACTTTGAGACGCCATCAGATTATGATAGTGCATACTTTATCATAACTAATGCAGGGGTACTTGCTCAATCAAATTCATTGACAAAAGAGATTTCAGAGGAAACATATAATATTAGAAATTTCATGCTCCAATATGATATAGATTTGTCTCAGTCAGAATATAATGACAACTGGACAAGTCTGCTCTTTGAGGCAGAGACCTCAATAGTTGAGGGTGATGATCCAAATTCTACCGAAGATGATGTAGAAATATCATCGTTTGCGCCAATTTATCTTGATGGTAGAGAAAAGACTATTTCAGGGTTAAATGCACCATTGTTTGAGACAATAGGTATCTCAGCGGATGCCGATGCGACTCAACTCTCGACAATTAAAAATTTGAGATTGACTGACGCTAATGTAAATAATTACGGCATACTTGCAAAAGTTATTTACAACACCTTTGTAACAAATATGACCTTGATTGGTAATGTGTCAGGAAATAGTTCGGGCTCGCTTGTCGATAGCACTCAGCAAGAAGATTTATTCGGAGAAAGTTCGTCATATCTAACAATAGGTGCTCTCGCAAATGAGGCAGAAAATTCAAATATTTCTGCAATAACAAATATTGTTACTATAAATGTAACAGAATACAACAACAGTAGTAATATCCTCGCTGTTGGCGGACTTGTCGGAACAATGCACAACAGCCAAATCAACTATTCTTCAAATTACGCTCCTATAAATGTAGCAGTTGCAAATGGCAATAGTGAAGCATATAGTAAAAACTACTTTGTCGGCGGACTAGTTGGTTTTGTGTTCAATAATAGCGAAAATAACGAAGAAACAAGCAGTCTAAGGTATAGTTATAATGCATCCTCTGTAATGGCAGGATACGCAAATACTAATAGCCTTTTAACAACACAGGGTCAATATTATGTTGGCGGTCTTGTAGGTTACAGCAGTGCTAATAATTTGACAATATCAGGCTGTTATAACTCTGGTGCTATCAAATCAGGCAATAAGTCAAATGGCAGGACAATAAATAATACAGTTCAAGGAATATCTTATGGCGGTGGTATAGTAGGACATGCAAATTACGCAAGCCTTGACAACTGCTATAATGAAGGCACTATCGAGGCACTTGGTGCAAGTCCTGTAACAGATTTTAGATGGGCAACTAATTACGATCTTGAATTATATCAATCAAATCAAAAAAATGTTTATGCGTATGCAATAGGACATTTTGACGCCTGGGATGGCGACGAGGGTTCTCTTCAAGTTTATGATAATAGTTCAGACTCTGTCTATATGAATGGATCATATCTCGACCAAGACAGTATAATAAATAGTTGGAGTTGGTCGGATATTAGCAGCAGGGTAGCGACATCTTCACTTGGAATGGATCAAGATTCAAGAATAGCTGTTTCCACAAATATAGGCAATGACACCTTGGGTTTAATCCATATATACGATATTCGTGGGGCAAGAGTCGTGATTAATAGTTACGGAATCTTTAGATATTCCGATAATGCTTCAGATGATGTAATAGTAACATCTTACAATAGTTTTGGTTTACCAACAAATTTTATATTAAAATTAAAAGTAACATTAGGTATACAATATTATTATGATGAAGTAAGAAGTGGTGGAATTTTTGTAGATTTTGGAGTTTTTAAATTAGATTTATCATCTTCAGACAGTTTGGTGGACACTTACCGAGCAGAAAATGACGAATACGCATCAATTGACTATTCAAATGCTTACGCAGATTATGAAAAACAATATTTAGAAGACAACAACAGTTTTCTCATTTCTAATTATAACGACACAGCAATAGAGAGTGATGGGGAGAATATTAAGAGGAATACTCGAAGCAACATTACAACAAATATAGAAGATATTAAGGTAACCACAATTGATGGTATATCATACTATCTTGCCGATTCAGATGGGCTTAATGCTATATTTGGTGCTGGCATGTTTAACTACCAGATTACAGAAACATGGGAAGAATTAGGACTGCCGTATGTAAATGATAGGTCTTATTATTCAGTTTCAGCATGGACAGATGATGATACTCCATTATCAACTTATGTAGATAGTGTCAACGAGAATGGTATAACATTTACAGCATATAGCAGTGAAGAGGTTGAAGGTAATATAAATTATAGAGTAACTCTTGATTATGACGTTTCATTAAACTTCAACATGTCATCATTAAACTATTATTATATAGATGGCTATTCATTCGGTATTGGTATAAACAATTATCAAGAACTTCAACCTATTGCAGACTATACTCTCATAGATGGAAGCGGTAAAGAATATAAAAATGTAGTAGTTAAAGCGATCTATTTAGAAGATGGACAATCTTTGCCAGCAACGGAAGAAATAGGAAGCGACCAAGATTTTGTTGAAAGTAATCCAAATATCGTCTACTTTGCATTGCAAGATAATATGCTTATCTATATTCCAAATGCTGAACTAAATAATGGTAGGATGTCGACCATAGTCAACAGAGAAGACGTAACACTTAATGGAGTAGGTACAGTATATACATATAATAATGAGGATGGCACTCAGACTACGGAGACTGGACAAGAGGCATTTAATCATGCCGTACTCGATATAATAGAAAATAGATTTGCAGGCAAAGAATATTATTGCACGATAAGCGGACTTGAAAGTAGATATAAGACAGTTTCGTTTGGTGGAGTTCGAGGTAGTGCAGATAGTGATAGCATTAGCGATATCGTTGAAGGTCTTGAAGAAGATTTTGGAGGATTAACAGGGGAGAGTGAAGGAAATAGTTCTTTATCATATGGTCAAGTTATAGACGTATGGTACAATGAAAGCACAATAACTCAAAATGACGAGGGCTATCAAGTAATGCTTTCCGCTCTTGCCAATACCAATATTGACGAGGCTGTTGCTATAAATAACAGCGGAGAGGTTGTTTTAGGATTCTATAACAACACATGGCTTTTAGGAGAAGAGACAACTATTTCAAGTGGTGGTCATACCTATGAGGTGTCCCTAAATGACAATACTTTGACATTGTCAGGAGAGGGTATCAATGAAGATGATGTTCGCTCATTCCTTGAAAGCATAAGTGCAATTGCAAATGATTTCTCGGACACTCTTTCTTTTGAAGATTTAAATCTATTTAACCATTTAATCGACAATTTTACCGATGAAATTGCTATAAATTTCAGAGGAAGCGGGGTTGGAACGGCAACAGCAACATTTGCAAAAGTTTGGTCATTTAATTCAGAAAACAATATGATTTCAATAAATGACGGCGGTGCTAGTATAGTCGAAGAAATCGTGCGAGAAAATGTAACCCCTTATACATTTACTTTGGCTAATGGAAGTACTATAAATATCTATCAAGGGGAGATAATATTTGATTATGTACAATCATACTATACATCTTTATATGAAATGTCTTTGCATATTGACGATATAGATTTTGGCGATACACTTATTTATGATGTGTCAGTTACAACTGATGGTGAAACACAATCTAGTCGTTCCGCAATCACACAGACTAATCAAGCCGGTGGAAGTCTAGATATCATCTCGGGCGGACTAGACTTTATAGTTGGAGAGTCTTCAACTTATCAAATTGATATCTATTCAAGTTATGTTTTAGGAGATGACGTTTTAGAAAGATTTTATGTCAATGTTGATAACGTTATAGACAATTCGTCAATTTACTCTCAATTTGTCTTTACAGGTAATATCAATCTTGATAGCCAGACTATTGAAGAAACTAGCATTTTATTCAAATATGGAGATGTTTTCTTAACATTGAATTATACTACTTTACAATACCCTAGGTTAAATGAAGACGGAGAACAGATAACCGATATAGAAGGAAATCCGTTAGTTGATAATCATGAAATTTTTGTATTAAGTGATTCATATAACAATACAATTTTAGAATACGATTATTTCGTTAATGAATATGTGATTTATTTTGGAAATGACGGACAAATTCTTGATCCTGTTGATGAAGATCTAGGAACGGAGGAAGCAGGGGGAAGAACTTTAACTTTGGAAGAAATGGAAGAAATGTATAATAATAATGAAAGTATTTACGATTCTCATGGAAATGGATATTTTATTAGAGATCTTTTTATCTTAAATGATGATGGCATATATCAAAGTGTAGTATCCAAAGAAGAAATTGAAGGGCTGTTTAGTATTGAAAGTGTTGGAGAAGTAAATTATCTAGTTCTAACAGATAATGATTATGATGTTATGGAAGACCCTATTGATTTAGGCAATGGTACATCTTACAACAATCAAATAGAGGCTCAGTCTTACGATTGGCAACAGAGTCCTACTTATTTTAGTGAATATTCAAGTTATCAAATTGATACAAACATATTAAAAGACTATAAAGATATGTTTAACTATACTCTCGGAGGAAATCAAGATTTATATTCAACATCAATCGATCAATTTGATAATACTCTTATTTACAATGTTCTGCTTAGACCGACAAGCAATGTGGCATTAGAGATTTCAGTAAAAGATGAATATAGTGCTAGTGAAGGTTTCGATAGTGATGTTACAAATGAAGATTTAGAGGTAAGCCCTGTTTATTCAATAGTACTTATGAATGATACTATGTTTACAAACATTTCAAATATTGGATTTGCCAATACAAATGGTGTAAGCATTATGGGTAATGGCTATTATATTTCTTATTATGGAGCACCGCTATACAATCGAATGCAAGGAGGAATCTTTAAAGATATTTACTTCTTAGGCGAAAATCACGATACGTTATTCTTGAAGAGAAATGATTCGGCTATTGAGAGTGAAGATGAAAGATTTTCACAACATCTTTACAACATTAAATTGTATGGTTCAGTTTCTGATTTCAATAAAGACTATGGTGCTTTGATTGATTATGATTTAGATTACTCAGCAACACAACTTGATATTACAAGTTATGTATCTATTACCTCAGATATTAACACTAACAACAATAGTCAAGCAACAAATGTTGGAAAAGGTGGCAACACCTATGACCTAACACTGTTTAGTGGATTTAATGCAACAGAAAACGATAGTCCTCTTCGCTTTACAAATTATGGTTTTATCTCTGCATCAAACGGACTTGACGGCAAAAATGGTGAGAATGGAACCCGCTTTGGTGAAGATGGCGAAAACGGATATGATGGTAGCGCTGGTAGAAATATAATTATTTCTGAAAATAGTGTAATTAGTTTGAATTATTTCAGCAATAATGGTATAATTAAAGCAGGCGATGGTGGAAATGGTGGAGCAGGTGGCTCAGGATATAGAGCCGAAGAAGACTTACTAGATATAAACTCTGGTATACAAACACCTGGTCAGGCAGGTCAAGGTGGCAATGGCGGAGACGCTGGAAGTATCATTTTAGTAAATCAATCTGACTCTGACGAACAACCACAGACGCCTAGCCTATCGCAACGTGGCATAAATGGACAAGACGGAGCAAGAGGAAGATATAGTATAAGCTCAAATGCAAACTTGAATTTAGTTGATGCTAGTGGTTTTATATACAGTCTATTTATATGGGACACAATAAATCACTTAAACAATGATGCTCTTAATACAATTGCAGGATCATATACTTTAAGAGATGGTTCAGAAACAAGGTTTACTCTATATGAATTCAATACGTCAATAAGGGATCAACTACCAAGTTGGTATACCCTAGAAGGTGATTACGCCACACAGTACCCTACAAGCGATTGGGACGGAAACACTTACGATGAAATAAAATCAGAAATAAATACTTAGGAGATGAAAAAATGAAAGAAGCAAACAAAACAGAAAACGGAAAATGTATTCATGATGGACACAGAAAAAGACTTATCAATACTGTAAACAAGGTTGGTCTTCAAGGACTCAGCAAAATTCAAGCAATGGAATATATTTTATTCTTTATCTATCCACGAGGGGATGTAAATCCTCTCGCCCACCGCTTGCTTGACCGATTTGAGAACGTTCAAACAGTACTTGAAGCGTCGGTAGAAGATTTAATGGAGGTTAAAGGAGTAGCAGAAACAACTGCACAAAAGATTCACTCTTTACTTGAAATTTTTTACTATTACACAAATGAAAAACTCGAAGCAAAGCCATTAAAATCATTAGGAGATTTCCTTGATTATATGGAACAACTTCTTAGATACCGTAGTGATGAAGAAATGCATATCTATGGTGTAAATACAGCAGGCGAGATTATACAAGGTAGGTGTTTAGCCAAAGGCACAACAAAGATTGTCGGTGTAGACATGCGAGATATTGCTCTTTATCTTTCAACATTTAAAGTTCCAGGAGCGTTTATTGTTCACAATCATCCAGGTGGCAACTGTACTCCATCAAAACAAGACGAATATTCTTTTGACAAAATGAAAGGAGTATTTGAAATTGCAGGTTGTAAACTCATGGATTCTCTTATAATTGGAAAAAATGGCATTTACAGCATGGATAGAAAATGTAACCTAAGAGTGTTTAGTGAAGGTTTAGAATATTTCCAATCATTGCTCCTAGAAGACTAGCAATAAAATTCATCAAAAATCCTAAAATTATGAAAAGCCAAAGACGAGGGGATTTGTCCTCTCGTTTTTTGTTTTCTTCGTTTTCTAGCAGTTCGTTTCCAAAAGGTAGCACACATAGGCAGTACACACCACCATCATCGTATTTTATTGAAATATATTCTTGACGCTCTAAAAACGTAAGAATATTATCAAGTGCCTCAGCATCTATTTTATATTTGCTAGGCATTGCAGAAATAATGTCCTTTGATTCTATTATGTTATATGATCCATAAGGGCATTCTTTAACTAATATTTTAAGTACAAGTTTTGACTTTATGTCAAGCATAGAACTATTTTTTGCCATTATATCAACTTTATTCATTTTAATTCTTGTAATATTTTTTGACAAAATTGTAAAAATAATTACAAGGAAAAGATATGCCTGATAATAGAAAAGAAAAATTAGTGCTAAAATATCTTTGTAAGGTATGTACAGGTAAGAAGACATACCTTATTTCTCCACATGAAATTGCAAAAGAAGTTTGCAAAAAAGAGGTGCTATCAGTTAATGAGATAGATGAGATAATGGCTAGTTTATCTTTACAAAATTATATAGAATTTGTTGTTTCTGACAGTAAAAGTGGTTATTATTATTGTGTGAAATTAAAAAAGAAGGGGCAAACATACCTTTCTGATGCTAAAAGACAAAAGAAAGCCCTTTTTATGCTTGTTTTACGTAGTATTTTTCTTGCAACTGTCAGTTTTGTGTTTGGTTTAATCTTAAAAGCAATTTTCAAAAGCTAAATTGACTTAAAGTCTTTTATTAATTTAAAGAAAATTGCTTTATAAAATAGACAAATTGTATTATAATTATCAAAAGGATAGAATATGGACTTTGATTTAGTTTCAAATTATAAACCCTCTGGCGATCAACCTCAGGCAATAGAAAAACTTGTTGATGGCTTTAAAGATGGGCTAAAAGAACAAGTCTTGCTAGGCGTTACAGGAAGTGGAAAAACCTTTACTATGGCAAACTTAATAGCAAGAATGAAGAAACCTACACTTGTTATTGCTCATAATAAAACCCTCGCCGCCCAACTTTGTAATGAGTTTAGAGAATTTTTTCCGCATAATCGTGTGGAATATTTTGTATCTTATTATGATTACTATCAGCCAGAGGCTTATATAGTTTCAACTGATACATATATAGAAAAAGATATGGCGATAAACGAGGAAATTGATAAACTTCGTTCCTCAGCAACCTCCTCAATTCTTGAAAGAGAGGATGTTATTATAGTTGCGTCCGTCTCATGTATCTATGGACTTGGTAATCCTGATGAGTATTATAATTTACATATTACTCTTAGAGAGGGTGAATTGGTAGATAGAGATGATGTAATATCAAAATTGATCGATATTCAATATACACGTAATGATGTAGATTTTAAACGTTCAACATTTAGAGTAAAAGGTGATACTCTTGATATATTTCCATCAAACCAGTCAGAACTTGCTATCAAGATTCGTTTTTTTGGAGATGAGATAGAAAAGATATATAATTTTGAGCCTGTCTCTGGCAACCTTATAAATGAACTGAAATATGTTTCTATTTACCCAGCAACTCACTATGCAGTTGGTCGAAAGAGACTGGAACAAGCACTTGCTCAGATTGAAAAGGATAGAGTAAAAGCTGTTGATGATTTTACTAAACAAGGTAAATACATAGAAGCCGAAAGAATTGGGCAAAGAGTGTCATATGATCTTGAAATGATGAGAGAGGTGGGGTATTGTAACGGTATAGAAAATTACTCACGTTATTTTGATGGGAGAGAGCCAGGAGAGCCACCATATACTCTAATAGATTACTTTCCAAAAGGTTTTTTAACTATAATAGATGAAAGTCATATGACCTTGCCTCAAATTCGAGCCATGTACAATGGCGACAGGGCGAGAAAACAATCATTAGTCGACTATGGTTTTAGACTTGAAGCGGCAAAGGACAATAGGCCGCTAACTTTCAGCGAGTTTGAAAGTAAAATAGGACAGGTGATGTATGTATCTGCAACTCCAGCCCAATATGAACTTTCTCACGCAGATCAAGTTGTCGAACAGGTTATAAGGCCAACAGGATTACTTGATCCTATTATCGAAGTAAAACCAATAAAAAATCAAATAGAGGATCTAATGCTTGAAATTCAAAAGGTCATTGCTCACAACGCTCGTGTACTTGTTACCACACTGACAAAAAAGATGGCAGAGAGTTTGACGACTTATCTGCAAGAGCATAACTTTAAAACAAAATATATGCACTCAGAAATAGATACTATGGAAAGGGTGGAAATTGTAAATGGGTTAAGACTAGGTGAATTTGATGTGCTTGTAGGAATAAATTTGTTAAGAGAGGGACTAGATATGCCAGAGGTAGAACTTGTCGCAATACTTGACTCCGATAAAGAGGGATTTTTAAGAAGTGAGGGGGCGCTTATCCAGACCATTGGTCGTGCGGCAAGAAATGCAAATGGTAGAGTTATAATGTACGCAGATACTATGACCGACTCAATGAAAAGGGCAATAGATACAACAGAGAAACGTAGAAGATTGCAAGAAAAATACAATAAAGAACATAATATTATTCCAAAAACCATTATAAAAGAGGTTAAAAACACACTAGAAATAACTAAGAAAATTACAGATGGTAAATTGAAGCGAGAAGAGTTGCCAGCAGAAATTGAAAAACTTACAGGTATGATGAAAGTAGCCTCTGGTGCACTTGATTTTGAAAGGGCGATAGAACTTCGTAATCAAATACAAAAACTTCGAAAGCAACTTGAATCTTATAATAAAAAGAAATAAAATTTTACAAAATTAAAAAATTTTACAAAAATATATTTGTTTGCTATTGACAAATATATTTTATTGTGCTACAATAATAGTGGGAAAGGAGATATGAGTATGGGAAATAATAAAAAAAATTTGCCTAATTGGGCAAAATTAAAAAAGACTATTCTTTTAAGTTTAGTTGCTTCAACTGCTCTTGCAGCATTTTCAGGCATATTTATTGCTTGTGATGAAAATGAAAACAATCAAAACAATCAAAATGGACAAAACGAGCAAAATCAAGAGGCGTTGTTGGCGGAATATCATCAAAGGATAGAAGAAATAAAAGGTGATATGGAAGAGGTAAATCAGGTTCTTGAAGAATATGAAGAAATGATGGATAAGTATAGAGAAGATGGAGATATTCTTGCATTTGATGAATATTATCAAAAATATGCTGAATACGATAGTGAAAATATGAAGCCTTTGGAAGAAGAATATCATCAATTGCTTTTAAAAATTCTAGAAATAGAAAATTTAGATATATATAATCAACTAAGCCAAATGGAGCGATCATTAGAAGAAATGCAGGCGGAACAAACTAAAATTAGGGAACAACAAAATGAATGTTTATTAAATGGAGATTTTGAACGTCATGCACAATTGGAACAAGAATTTAATGTTATATTAAAGCAATACAATACGCTGTATAACCAATATGTTGAAATGTTAGATACGATAGAAGATAAATATGTAGATGGCTATCATTACCAACTCGAAGTTGATGAAAGTGAATTAGGATAATTTGAATTTTATTAATAATCAAAAAAGTCAAACAAAATGTTTGACTTTTTTTAAGCAAATGTATTAAAAATATTGTTAGTTTATGGTAAAAGAGGTATAATAAAAATATGAAGGATAAAATTATAATAAGGGGTGCAAAGGAGAACAATTTAAAAAATGTTTCCCTAGAAATACCAAAGAATAAACTTGTAGTTTTTACAGGAGTAAGTGGATCAGGAAAGTCAAGTCTAGCCTTTGGCACTATTTTTGCAGAAGGGCAGAGGCGATATATTGAAAGTCTATCTTCTTATGCTCGTCAATTTTTAGGTCAAGCACAAAAACCTGACGTTGAGTCAATTGATGGACTAAGCCCTGCCATATCAATAGACCAAAAAACCACAAACCATAATCCTCGTTCAACTGTGGGGACGGTAACTGAGATATACGATTATTTGAGATTGTTGTTTGCACGTGTTGGGACGCCATATTGTCCACACTGCCATAAACCTATATCTCAGCAGACAGTAGATCAAATAGTTGACTCAGTTTTGTCAATGCAAATGGGAAGTAAACTCACTATTTTAGCCCCAATTATAAGAGGACAGAAGGGTGCTTTTGCAAAGCAGTTTGAAAGTCTAAAAAAGTCAGGCTTTACACGTGTGCAAGTGGATGGAAGTATTTATTTGCTGGAAGAGGAAATAAATCTTGACAAAAATATAAAGCATAATATACGAGTAGTTGTTGATAGATTAGTTCTTAAAGATGGGATAAATTCACGTCTTACAGACAGCATAGAGACTGCGGTTAAACTAGCAGAAGGGCTGGTGATTGTGGCAAACGAGGATAGTGAGCAACTTTACAGCACAAACTACTCATGTGCATATTGCGGATGGACGCTTGAAGAGATTACGCCAAGGCTGTTTTCATTTAATGCTCCATACGGTGCATGCCCTACATGTTCAGGACTAGGAGTTTACTCAGATGTTTCCGAAGATATAATTTTAAAGGATGGTAACTTGTCTGTAAATGAGGGAGCATTTAATGCAACAGGTTGGAGAATGGACGGAGGAGGACTCGCTGAACGATATATAAAGGCACTAGCAAAAAAATATAACATAGATCTTGATTGCCCTGTGAATAAACTGCCTAGGAAACAACTAGATTTGTTATTATATGGAAACAATGGAGAAAAACTCGATTTATATGAAAATGAGGCAAGGAATAAAACATTTGAGCATTTTAATGGCAAAAAAGCCCTTTCATTTGAGGGGATTATAAACAATTTAAAACGTAGACTTGCTGAGACCAAAAGCGATTTCATTAGGTTTGAGATAGGTAAATTTGTCAGAGAAATAACCTGTCCAACCTGTAAGGGTAAACGTCTTAATGAAAGTGCACTTTCGGTAAAGATAAAAGGGAAAAACATTGCCGAATTATGTAATATGTCTGTTGGAGAACTATTACCATACTTTGATGACTTAAATTTATCTAAGGAAAAGACGGAGATCGCAAAGAGCATACTTAAAGAAATAAAGGCACGACTTAAATTTTTGTCTGATGTAGGACTTGAATACTTGACGCTTTCACGTTCAGCAGAAACATTGTCAGGAGGAGAATCTCAAAGAATAAGACTTGCCACCCAAATAGGCAGTGGACTGTCAGGAGTGTTATATATTTTGGATGAGCCATCAATTGGTTTGCATCAACGAGATAACGATAGGCTTATAGCAACATTAAAACATCTTAGGGACTTAGGTAACACTCTTGTCGTTGTAGAACATGACGAGGACACAATTAGATCTGCTGATTGGATAGTAGATGTTGGACCATATGCTGGGGTGCATGGTGGAGAGATTGTTGGAAATGGTACTTATGAGGATATAATTAAATCGCCAAATTCTATCACTGCTAAATTTTTAACAGGACAAGAGAAAATAGAAGTACCTAAAACGAGACGCACTTCAAATAAATTTTTAAAAGTGAGGGGTGCAAAAGAAAACAACTTAAAAAATCTTGATGTAGACATTCCTCTTGGTACTTTCACTTGCATTACAGGCGTGTCAGGAAGTGGAAAATCTTCCCTTTTAAATGAGGTAATATTCCCATACCTATCTAATACACTAAATAATTCAAGACTGGAACTCGGCAAATTTGACAAAATTGAGAATGTTGATTTACTAGATAAAGTCATAAATATAGACCAATCTCCAATAGGCAGAACTCCACGTTCCAACCCTGCAACCTATGTAGGCATGTTTTCGGCTATCAGAGATTTGTTTGCAAGCACGCCAGACGCAAAAGCAAAGGGTTATAGTGCTGGAAGATTCTCTTTCAATGTTAAGGGCGGAAGATGTGATGCTTGCGAGGGTGCAGGCGTCAAAGAAATAGAGATGTATTTTCTTCCAGACATAATTGTTCCATGTGAAGTTTGTAAGGGGCACAGATATAACAGAGAGACGCTCGAAGTGCGATACAAAGGTAAAAATATCTCTGACGTACTTGATATGACAGTTGAAGAGGCACTTAAATTCTTTGAAAATATTCCTTCTATTAAGAACAAGGTACAGGCACTCCATGATGTAGGACTTGACTATATAAAACTCGGTCAGCCAGCAACAACACTTTCAGGAGGAGAGGCTCAAAGAGTAAAACTTGCAACTGAACTTTCTAAGAAGTCCACAGGTAAGACTATCTATCTTCTTGATGAGCCAACCACTGGACTTCATATGTATGACATAAAAAAATTGATAGCAATTCTTAATCGCCTTGTAGAAAGTGGAAATACTGTTGTAGTGATTGAGCATAATCTCGACGTAATAAAATCTGCTGACTATATTATAGATTTAGGGCCAGAAGGTGGCAGTGGTGGCGGTAAAATTGTCGCAAAAGGGACACCAGAGGAAGTAGCAAAAATAGAAAAGTCTTATACAGGAAAATATTTAAAAAAATATCTTAATTTAAATAATTAAATGTTTTTGCAATAAAATTAGTATAAAAATCAATTATTTTTATTAAAATAAGGTTATTTTATTGAATTTTTGATTTTAAATTAAAAATAAATTTTTTAAAATATTATTTAAATAATAAAAAATAGAGGAAAATAAATAAAAAATATTTAAATAATAAAAAAATAATAAAAATATTTAAATAATAATTAAAAAATAAACAAAAAATAGGCAAAAATAAATATAAAAATAAAAAATAACGATAAAATTATATAAATTAAAAAGAAAAAAAGGTTGTAGAATTTCTACAACCTTTTTATGCTTTTTCTTCCTCTTTTTCATCCTCATCTGTATTTTTAACCGTTGCTTTTGACTTTTTTCTTTTTTCTGGTAAAAATTTCAAAATATCATTGAGAGGGTGAGCAGAATCATTTTTTCTAAGTTCTGATAAATCTGAAAGTTTTAATTTTCTTGTGTTATCAAAGTTCTTTATGAAATTATAATAACTTTCGTAAATTTTATATCTTTCTTCATTTAATATATCTTGTTCATCATTTAAAAACATTTCACTTTTCTTTGAATCATCTACAACCCAACTCTCTTGATTTCTTATTGCTTTAATCATGCTTTCCTTCAATCTTGACATATCACTTTCCATTATTCTAAGTTGGTCTATTTGCTCTGATATAGACTCAGAGTTAATATACCTGTCAGTTAATGTTTTATATTGTTTTTCCTCTGATTTTGTTCTTGCTTTGCCTTGCAGTTTAGTTAATTTATCATAGTCTTCGCTGAGAGTTTTTATAAGTTTTGCTGTTAATATTCCATAATATTCAACATTATTATTAACGAAACTAGGTTTTTTATTAGTTCGCCCAGCAGGTTTTCCTGTTGTTTTATTGTCTACTGCATTATTGCTATCTGTTGTTTTATTGTCTACTGTAATGTTGCTTTCTAATGTAGTACTACTATTTCCAACAACATGAGTTTCTACATAAATATGTGTTTTTTGTGCGGTATTTCCATTTTTAGCATTTTCAATCTCATTATTTTTAGCCACACCACTTTCATTTTGTAAGGCTGTTAAATCTTTACCTGTTTCTACCTTATATATATGGTTTGCAACAATATAACTTATCTGAATAAGGTATTTTAATTCTTCCTGATTTGTTTGAGAAAGGGCCAATATATCACTGATAGGGTTTGCAAGGGCAATTCCGATAAAGTCGAAAGGATCGTCGACATTTTCTTCATTCATTAAAATAAGAAAGGCTAGTGATGTTTGCAGGAAATTCTTTTGTTCGTCTTTTGTGTCGTTTGTGTCAACAACAATGTAATTGATTAAACTAAGCGCCTTTGATATATATTTTGTATTTTGAGTTGCTTTGCCGTCTTTTATAAGGTTGCAATAATTTTTAATGATGTCTGTTATACGGTATTTATCATCATCAGCCTCTGGATGATTTTTATTGATTAAATATCTTTGTCTGCCTGCATAATCTATATAAACAAGAGAGTTTTTGTCATTTACATCAACATAATCTGTATTTATTAGTGCCTTGTCGGCAAGTTTTGTATTGATAATGTTTGCTGTTCCTAAAAATCTAAAATAATCATATGCAACACCTTCACTTGTATAGAGGTATATATCACCATCCACGCCATTTGTAAAAGCACTTTGATTATTATTTTTAAAGTAAGACATTACTTTGTTTTGAAGGTCGCTTTGTTTTTTGAAAGGACATGATTTTTTCAAAGCATAATAAACAAGAGGCTTACATCTCTCTTCAATAGCGAGTAGTTCTTCAATATCACTTTTTTTTGTTGCGTTAGTTTTTGCTTCGGTTATTGCAGAGAGGAGTTGCACTGCAAAATGCTCGTTAGGGATGTTTTCGTTGACATGTAATAAAGCACCTATAAACAAGCGATTACCATATTTTTTTTCAAAATTATCCTTATTAAAAGAGATACCGAAAATGAAATTGTCAAGGGTTGTATTTTTTGCTTTCTTTAATTTTTTGTCATTAAAACATTTTTCTAGACTAATAGCGTCAGCAAGGACTTTTGCTCTTGTTGTTTTGTTTGCATAACCCTCTTGATCCTCTCTTATTTTCATAAAGGCATCTTTTGGACTCTTGTTTACATCAAGAAGGAAAAGCGAGGTAAGACAGTTTGGACGAATTATCCTTGAATCGAAATCATAAATTTTTTGCAGATTGTTCATCACAACATTGTCAAACCCTCTTCCGTTGCTATTCAAAAGGTTGTCTACCATACTTCTTATTAAATTAGACATAATTATTCCCTCCGTTTTGATGTCTATATTTTAGCACAAAAAAATGCCATTTTCAATACCTTATTTAAAAAAAATGGCAATAATTACAAAAAAATTAAAGTATTTTACGATTTTATATTTAAATTTTGTGAAAAAATATATAAATTTACCTATTTCAAGCGAAAGAAAGAACCAATATTTGTTGTAGCGACATCAATTTTTACATCTTCGCCTTCTTTAATGCCGTCTTGACCTATTTTAGAAGATATAAAGGTGTATGCAAGTTCTGGGGTATTATTCTCCTTGCTTAGATGAGAAAGAACAATCTGTCTTGCACCACTTGCAACGAGTTTTTCAATCGCCTCAGCACTATTGATATTAGATAGGTGGCCATTTGGTCCATCTATTCTTCTTTTTAAAGATAGGGGATATTTTACACTTTTATATAGCATATCTCTATCATAATTTGCTTCTATGTATACAATTTGACTTTTGGAAATCGAATTTATAATTTTATCGTTTATATGGCCAAGGTCGGTTACAACGCTAATCTTTTTACTATCTTGCGAGAAGGAGAACCCAAAGCATTTGACATCATGAGGCACTTCGACAGGGGTAATAAGCAGGTCTTGAAACTCAAACCTTCCGTCAAAGACTTTTCTTTGACGAATAGATACCTTTTTAAGTTTATCATCAAGTCCCTGCCAAACCTCTTGATGAGCAAATACAGGAATGTCAAATTTAGAAGAAAATACATCAATTCCTTTTATATGGTCGCTATGCTCGTGAGAAACAATTATACCATTTATATCGTTAGGCTTTACTCCTATAACACTCAACCTTTTAACTGTTTCTTGACACGATAAACCATCATCCAGCAAAAGATTGATTTTTTCTGACTGGATAAAGGTAAGATTTCCGTCGCTTCCTGATGAAAGGTTAATAATTCTCATAGCGACAATATTATACATTATTTAATCTTTTTTTGCAAGTTTTTTGATAAATTAGGGTAAATTTTCAAATATTATGTTTTTTATCGAGCAAGGGAGAAGAGATGCTTGACGAAAAATCAAAAGAATAGTTGTCATTGACTTGATAATTTTCAATGACAGTATCTTCGTTATTATATGTTATTGCAACAGTTGTAACATACCATACAAGCATTGCAAAAAGTGCTATGCAAACAAAAAATATAATATTATTTTTCACAAAATTATTGTAACATAAGCGTATATAAACTAATTAAAAGAAAAATTGCGATATCCGTCGAAATATAAGTTTTTATATATCATATTGTTATTTCATAGTTATAGACTTTATAAATTGAAAATAAATAGCAGAAACCGATAAAGAGTCATTTATTTAATTGACTTTGTTAGGGTAAAGTGGTATTATTTAAATGCAAGAAATTTTGATAAACAAAATTATTGAAATTAAGAATGTTGACAAGTTTAGGAGATGATTATGAAGGAGAAATTTTACATTACAACACCGATTTATTATCCAAGCAACAAGATGACGCTAGGAAATGCTTACACTACAATTGTTTGCGATGCACTTGCAAGATTTAATCGTAAGCAGGGTAAAGATGTACTCTATCTTACAGGTACAGATGAGCATGGCCAAAAGATAAGTCAGTCAGCCTCTGCTCTTGGCAAGAGTGAGAAACAATTTCTCGATGAAATGGTTGAGGACACAAAAGATTTATGGAAACTTCTAGATATAAGTTATGATAAATTTATAAGGACAACTGATGAATATCACGAAAAGGCTGTTCAAAAGATTTTTGCCAAGTTATACGAAAAAGGCTATATTTATAAAGGAAGTTACAAGGGGTGGTATTGCACTCCATGTGAGTCTTTTTGGACAGAGAGCCAACTTGTCAATGGTAAATGTCCAGATTGTGGAAGAGAGGTTAAATTTCAAGAGGAAGAAGCATACTTTTTCAAACTATCAGAATTTTCGGATAAACTACTTAAACTCTACGAACAACACCCAGAATTTTTACAGCCAAAGTCTAGGGTGAACGAAATGGTGAACAATTTCATTAAGCCAGGTCTTAATGACCTTTGCGTTTCAAGAACGTCAGTTAAGTGGGGTGTTCCTGTTGATTTTGATCCAAAACATACGATATATGTTTGGATAGATGCTCTTCCAAATTATATTACCGCACTCGGTTGGGGGAGCGACGATGATAGTTTGTTTAAAAAATATTGGCCAGCAGATGTACACGTAATAGGCAAAGAAATAGTAAGATTTCATGCAATAGTTTGGCCTGCCATACTCATGGCACTTGGAATAGAACTTCCTCATGTTGTATTTGGACATGGTTGGCTGATGTTTGGAGGAGACAAACTTTCAAAAAGCAAGAAAACAAACGAGCATGAGTGTATCGACCCAAGAATTCTCGCTCCAAGATATTCAGCGGACGCAATAAGATATTTCCTTTATAGAGAAATTCCTTTTGGCTATGACGGAAATTATTCAACAGAGGCATTTCTTACTCGCTTTAATGCTGACCTATCAAATAATTTTGGAAATTTGGTGTCTAGAACCTTTTCTATGGTAAAAAAATATTTTAATTCCATCATTCCAGAAAGTTATGATTTAACAGAAGATGACCTTTATTTGAAGGATTATGCTTTAAATGAGGCAAAAGAAGTGTTTAAACATATGGAGAAATTTGACCTTACAAAAGCAACCGCATCGGTTTTCAATATCTTCACTGAGGCAAATACTTACATTCAAAAGGTTCAACCTTGGGCAGTTGCTAAGACAGGCGACGAAAAACGTTTAAAGACTATCCTTCGCCTGTTACTTGAAACTATAAGAATAGGAAGCGAACTATTTGAACCATTCGCCCCTGTCTCTTCAAGAAAGGTTTTAAACGCTCTTGGACTTGATAATAAAACATTTACAAATCTTGATAATATAAATGGACTTGAAAATGGAAAAGAACTTGGCAGTCTAGATATTCTTTTCCCAAGACTTGATATTAATGCCGAACTTGAAAGTCTAAGTAAACTAGGTTAAGATAATTGAACCTTAGGATTTTTAAAATACCTAAGGTTTTTCTATTAAATATTACAAAAAACTTGATAATGCTTTAAAAATAATATAAAATATAGTATAAAAGCGTAATAAAAAGTGCTAAAATTATAAAAAGGAGTTTTGTATGAATGCGACCGCAATAGGATGGATAGTAACATGTGCTTTTATCGTTATTCTTATAATAGGATTTTTTGTAGGCTTTTGGAGAGGACTTAAAAAATCGACTGCCAATCTAGTTTTTTCTGTTATAGGTGCGATAGTTGCTTTTTTTGTAACGCCATTAATATCCTCATCGATTTTGAGTATCAATATTGATAATAATGGAGTGCAAATGAGTCTAAGCGAATATATTATAGACTCGCTTACTCAAAATGAAAGTATAAGTGTAATAATAGAGCGAAATCCAAATATTCAAACTCTTATTGAAGCACTGCCAAGTGCGATAGCAAATGTTGTTGTTTTTATCCTTGTAATGATTGCTGTCCAAATTCTTATTTATATTATTTATAGAATTATAGCATGTTTTACTTTTAAAACTCCGCTTGGACTAAAAAAACATAGAGTATGGGGAGGGGTTATAGGTTTTGCCAAGGTTTTTGTACTTACAGTGTTTGCTTTTATGCCGATCGCTGGACTTATCGGCATGTATGACACCTTGCAAACAACTCAGGCAAACTATTTGCTTGTAGAGAATAACAATAGCGTTGAAGAAAACGAGAGTGGCGATTTAGAAGATGGAACTGCAAGTGAAAGCGATGAAACAACTTCGGTAAGTCAAGAGACAGACCATAGCACTAGTCTAATTGAGCAGTATGTTCCACAAGAGGTTAGCAACATCATGGGCGGTCTAGAAAATAATATGCTCATCAAAATTTGTGGAATCTTTGGGCTTGACAATGCAACTTTTGATTATTATTCATCTGTAAAGGTAGGAGATAATAATGTCTATATTAGACAAGAGATAGAAACTGTTTATCCTATTGTCGAGTTTGCGTACCAACTATCGCAGGATAGTTCAAATATAACATTTGAAGATGTAAACTATCAGAAATTAGAAGAATTTGTAAATAATTTTACAGATGGAGGGCTTTTTAAAAGTAGTGTAGTCGACCTTGCAAGCGATATCATATTAAACTATCAAGAATATCCATTTTTAAATGATGTAGATATTTCTCAGTATGAGGATATTTTAGAGCCACTACAACGCTCTATTCAAGTTTATTCACAAGAGCATGAATTACTTGAAAATTATTTTATAAATGATGTTAAACAAATATTTAGTGCGGTAAGTCTTTTAGGTCAAGAAGGTTTGCTAGATGAAATTGCAAATGCAAACGACGAAGAACAAATGCTTGATATACTATTTTCAGATGCAAATCTGCAAACAACTGAAAGTGCTATAATAGACCTATTAAATGTAAATATGGTACGTGATGCCATTGTTCCTATTGCAAACTTGGCAATTTCTAAAATAGATGAACAGATTGGACAGATAACAATTAGCACAGACACATGGGTAGAAGAAGATTGGAAAAGTCTTAGTTCGTCAATAGTAAATATAGTTAACAACTTTATAAATCTTACAAATTCATTACCTGAGAACACTGATATTATGCAGTTGCTAGAAGATCCAACCATTCTTATAACAAATAACAGCATCAACCTTTCAAATATCACAGGAGCACTTGGAGAGATTTTAGACGATGCAATATCAATAAAACTATTCTACACACAAGAGGGTAATTCAATAATAGCGGACTTCTTAAATGAAAACAACATATCTCTTCCAACGGAGATTATCTATGATAACAACGGAGAGGTAGTAAATATTGACTCGTATAGCGACCTGTTTGATTTTATTACTCCTGCACTTAACCGAGTTAAGTCAACAAATCTTTATGAACTTTTAAACAATGATGATCCAAATGAAATAATAACAAGTCTTGCAAGTCTAATATCAACCGAGGGCAATGAAAATCTGTTAACTGATGTGATCTTGCCTCTCAGCCAAGTAGAGCCAACAAAGACAATAATAGTGGATGAACTTTTGCAGACAATCGACACTGATTTGATTTCATTTGCAAATATTGAAGGCTACTATGAGTGGAAGAGTGATTTGGGTTACATTTCAGACTTGCTGATAACAACAAACTCTTTATCATATGAAGGCTCAACCTATCTTAACCTACTACTAAGTGGCGACCTTGACACAATCCTTGTAAACATTGATGGCGAAGAATTTGAAAATATATTAAAGCCTATTCTCTACGCTAAGTCAACAGCAAGTATAAGGGGTGATTTGTTTAATAGTCTAGTTGAAGTTGTAGATAGTTTGACCTCAACAACAAATCAACTCAATTTAGAGGGCATTACTCTTGTTGAGGGTGAAGAAGACGACCAAGCACAAGAAATTTGTGATGTGTTTACTGCCTTCTTAGAAATAAACCATACTTTCAGCGAGGGAATGACTATACAAGATTTAGATAAGACCGCTTTAAGTCAACTGCTTACTGCTATGCAGTCAAACTCATATAGAGTGGAGTTATTAGGAAAGAGCGAAGAGGGGCTGTTCTATGATATGTATAACAACATTTTGACCTCAATAAAGACATCATATCAAGATGCAATAGCCCTATCAGAAGAGTTGCAAACAATGTTAGAAGAAGAGAACTACCCATATATAGATTTTACAGAATTATTTAATCTCATAGAAGAGGTAGAAACAAGTTTAGAAGGATAAAAATGAAAGAATTTAAACATATACCTGTTATGCTTGATGAAGTAATTGACGGACTTGACATAAAAGAAAATGGAATATACGTTGATTGCACAATAGGTGGCGGAGGGCACTCATCTTTCATACTGAAAAGATTAACCGCAGGACATCTATATGGTTTTGATAGAGATGAGGATGCAATTTCAACCTGTAAGGAGAGATTTAAGGGAGAAGATAAACTTACCTTAATACATGCAAATTATAAAGATGCACCAAATATTTTAAATGAGAGAAATGTAAATGAAATTGATGGCTTTTTAATTGATTTAGGTGTAAGTTCTTACCAAATAGATAATGCAGAGCGAGGCTTTTCAATCTTGCACGATGGCAGACTTGACATGCGAATGGATAGGTCGCAAAAACTTGATGCTTATTATGTAGTAAATAATTATCCCAAAGAAAGATTGCTCGATATATTGTATAGATATGGCGAGGAAAATAATGCAAGAAAGATTGTAGATAATATTTTGCTGAGCCGAAGAAATAAACCGATAGAAACAACGGGGGAACTTAAAGAGATAATAGAAGAAAGTTTTCCAAAAAAAGTCATTTATGGGAAAGGAGGGGTATCAAAAAAAACTTTTCAGGCAATAAGAATTGAGGTAAATCAAGAACTTGACGGAATTGATGACCTCCTTTTAAAACTCATAAAGATGCTAAAATCTGGTGGTAGAGGAGCGGTATTGACCTTTCATAGTCTAGAAGATAGGATTGTAAAAAATGTTTTCAAAAAGGAGGCTAGCGACTGTATTTGTCCACCTAAAATTCCTGTTTGTATCTGTGGACATAAAAGAAGCATTAAACTCATAAATAAAAAGCCAATTACAGCAAGTGAAAGAGAACTTAGCGAAAATCCAAGAAGTAGTAGTGCTAAACTGCGAATTATAGAAAAAATTTAACTCTTGCAAGTTTATACAATTGTTTAATGAAATGTAATAAAACAAAAAGGGGGAGAATAAAATATGGATGAAAAGATATTGCTTGCCGAAAAGATAAAAGAAGAAAGTAAGACTGCACAGGCGGAGACATTAAAAAAGATAGAGAAAAAGTATATAGAACTTAAAGGTGGCGAGAAAGAGCAAGGAGAGAAACAGTTTGAGAAAATAAAGAAATCAAACGAGTATACAGTAAATCCTTTCTCTGCGTCGGCATTTAAAGAGAATGAGGTAGAGAAAAGAGAAAAAGATAATAATCTATCGGCTAGCAGTTCTTTGGTAATTGAAACGCCTAACTATGATATGATCGAAACTCTCTCTGAACAGCAAAGGCAAAAGATATTTAAGGTGGAGGAAGGACAAGAAGAAGGAAGCAAGACATCAACTAAGCCTAACAGATTTAAGATAATCATGTTTTCCATACTTTTTGCAATTTTTGGTATTTGGGGGATAGTCAATATTGCCACACTAGACAATCTTTCTTCTGCAATAAGTGATATCACAACAGAATATAACATCAACTTATTATCTTATTTAAATAATCTCCACAACCTTGATGCAACAAATTCAGAGAACATGGAAAATTTATTTCAGACCATACCAAAAGATGAATTGCCACCAAATACAATAGGCGAACAATCCAATTGGTTTGATAGATTTTGCAATTTCATAGCAGGGCTATTTGGAGGATAGACTTGCGTAAATATTTTACTTTGTTTTCATTAAAGAAGAGGATATTAGCAATACTTTTGGTAATATCCTTTATTTTTTGTGCATTAGTTGTAAGATTATTTGTAATTCAGATTATCAACGGCAATGATTTGCAGTTGCGAGCAACAGATCAGTGGACGAGAGACCTGTCAATAGTTGCTCCACGAGGCACGATTTATGACAGCACAGGAGCGACTCTTGCCGTTAGTTATACAACCTATAACGTATATGTCAGAGCAAGAGAGGTTACTATGCCAAGTCAAGTAGCATATACTTTATCACAGTTATTAGACTTAGACTTTGCTTCGGTATATGAAAAAGTTACGAAAAGGTCGGTAAGCGAGGTTTTAATCAAAATGCAAGTCGATGGTCAAACGGCTGAGCAAATTTACAATGAGAAACTTGATGGAGTGTATCTTGCTGAAACAAGTGATAGATATTATCCTAATGGCAATCTTTTGACGCAGGTTCTAGGCTTTATTAGCGTGGATAATATTGGGCAAACAGGTATAGAGGCGTATTACAACGACTTACTGAAAGGAATTGATGGATATAGTTATGTGCAAAGCGATTTGCAAGGCAAAGAGATAGGCGGTAGTTTAAGATATTATGTTCAAGCGACAGCGGGAGATAGTTTGACGCTAACAATAGACAGTAAAATGCAACTAATATTAGAAGAGGCCCTTGAACAGATTATGACAGAACAAACACCTAAGGGAGTCGCTGGATTGATAATGAATGCAAAGACGGGAGAGATTTTAGCACTATCAAACAAACCGAGTTTTGACCTTAACGATGTGCCACGTGATGACCTTGAAACACTTTTTGACCAAAGCAGAATAAAGATTGTTACAGACGTGTATGAGCCAGGCTCAACCTTTAAAATATTGACGGTGGCGGCAGCACTAGAAGAAGGTCTTTGTTCGCTTGATGATACATTCTATTGCCCAGGTTATAGAATAATAGATGGTGAAAGGATAAGATGTTGGAAGACGATAGGTCATGGCAATCAAACGCTGGAAGAGGCGTTTGCAAACTCTTGTAATTGTTGCTTTATGGATTTAGCATTGAGGTTAGGAGTCGATAAATTTTACGAGTATATGGAAAAGTTTGGTTTAGGACAAAAAACAGGTGTAGATATAGCAGGAGAGGCAAGTGGAATATTGATGGACAAATCACAAGTTCGTACAGTTGATCTTGCAAGAATGGGGTTTGGTCATGCGGTCGCTGTTACTCCAATTCAACTTCTGACAGCGGTTGCAAGCATTGTAAATGGAGGCACTTATAACATACCGAAATTATTAAGTCTAATTACAGAAGAAGATGGAGATGTAACTACCATTGATACTGAGGTTAAAAGCAAAAATATAGTGAGTAAATCAACATCAGAGATCGTCAATTATTTGCTTGAATGTGCGGAAAACAAAACAGGTAAATATACCTTTGTAGAGGGCTACAATGTAGGAGGAAAGACAGGAACAGCACAAAAGTATAACGAAAACGGCGGTATTGACCAAGGCAAATATATATCAAGTTTTATAGGAACTTATCCAGCAGATGACCCTGAGTATATTGTATTTATTATGGTAGATGAGCCAGGAGCAGGTGCGTACTATGGAAGTATAGTTGCAGCTCCTTATGGGAAAATCGTATTTACAAATTTATTTGAATATCTTGGGGAGGAAAAACAAGATGAAAGCGTCGAAGTTAAATATGTTACTATGCCTGACCTAGTTGGTTTAAGTCTAGCAGAGGCTGGCAGTAGACTTAAAGCCCTCAATTTGTATTATGAACTAGATGGAGAGGGAGAGTTTGTAACAGACCAACTACCACCGCCAAACACAATGGTGCAAGAAGGTACAACTGTGGTATTGATAACATAAATGGTAAGATGAAAATTTTAATAATTATTTAAAAAAGAATATTTTTAAATAATACTTGCAAAACCTCTCTTTTGCTTGATAAAATATCAAAAAAAATATAAAATAATATTATGAGCACAATATGGATAATAATCATTTGCCTGATAGCCTTTGCGATACTCATTTGTTTTCTGCTATCAATTGCGAATTTTTCCTATGATAGATTTCTGCAAAGATATAAAAAACTTGATAAGATAGGTGTAAACTCAAATCTTACTACTATGGAATTCATAAATCAAGTAAATTATCAGGTCTTTGGGAATAAATTGAAAATACTACAAATCTCACAAGTCGCTGGGGATGCTTATGGAAGTGGTAAATTATTTTTGTCAACTAGGACAATAAATTCAAATTCAATAGCATCGTTTACTATCATCGCCCACGAACTCGGACATGCAAAACAAGACTTTGAGGGGAAAAAGTTAAAACGGCTTAAATTTTTGCGAGTTCTCGGTAAATGCTTAGGCTTTTTGCTTCCGCTAGTCTTGCTTTCAGGAATAATATTGATGTTTTTTGGCGAAGACTATTTTACTTATGGAATAATACTTTTAGCGGTTGGACTTGGAATATTTCTTCTCGCTCTTTTCAATAAACTTCTTACTATTTCAATTGAGAAAGATGCGTCAAGCAAAGCGATTGTGCTGTTAAAAGATTTTTTAAATGATGAAGAACTAAAACTAGCAAAACGCTTCTTAAAAGATGCAAGGCTCACTTATTGGGCGGACTTTTTAAGAATAATTCTAGGTTGGACAGGTTTTTCAAAAAAATCAAAACTTTTTTAAAGGAGGATTTTATGGGATATTTAATAGGATATATCATTTCAGGTGTTGTGATTGTTGTATCAATCATTATAGCACTTGTCGCACAAACAAAGGTCAATAACGCTTTTGATGAGTTTAAAGACACGCCGTCATCAATAGATTTAACAGGCTCTCAACTTGCAGAGAGACTATCAGACGAAAACAATCTTGCTTTAACTGTAAGGGAATGTCAAGGAAAACTATCCGATCACTATGATCCTACTGATAAGAGCATAAATATATCACAAAGTAATTTTAATAATAAATCAATTGCCTCACAAGCGATAGTTGCTCACGAGTTTGGACATGCCATGCAAGACGCAGAAGGGTATGCACCATTTAAAGTGCGACAATTCGTTGTAAAGGCAAGCAATTTAGTCTCACGCATGCTCATGCCGTTGCTGATATTAGGAATACTTTTACAAGTGTTTTTAATGGGTATCGCTGGAAGTATTATAATTTATGTATCAATTGCAATCTATGCAGTTGCAGTTATAGCAAATCTTGTAACTTTGCCTGTGGAGATAAACGCATCTTCAAGAGCGAAGGATTTGCTGGTAAGAATAGGGGCAGGTAGCGACGAAGAGGTTAGGGCGACAGATAAAGTCCTAAACGCAGCAGCGCTGACCTATGTTGCCTCTCTTATGGTCTCTCTTGCTTACTTTATGAGATTTTTGTTTTTGCTTCTTATGTGGACAAAGAAAGATTAAAATTTAAAAATAATATAAATAAAAATAATGTATCATAAAAACCTAAAAATCATCTTTGAAAGGCATATTGATACATTATTTTTTATAAAAAATAAATTTTTACATAAAAATTTTATTGTTTTTAAGTTGAAATCAAAATTTTAGCATTAAATAATTTTAATAAGTCAAATACTATTATTTATTAGTTCGTCAATGCTGACTTTGAAAATTTTAGATAATTTTCTAAGCATGGCAATTGATGGCTCCGTTCGTCCTTGTTCCCAGTTCGCATAGCAGCTTTCAACAACGCCAAGCTTTTCGGCAACCTGTTTTTGTGTTAGCCCTAAATCTTTTCTTAAATATTTCAAATTATCACAAAATATTTTATCCATATAAAAATTTTATGCAAAACTAGACAAAATGTCTTGACACTAGACAAAATATCTAGTATAATTCTATAAAAGGAGTTGAAATGGAAGAAATAAGAATGAATAAAACAGAAGAGAAAATATTGCTTGAAATGAGATTTCAAATTCCACTCATATTACATATATTGGTACCAATAGCCATAGTATTGGCAACATTTTTGGCTGTATTCACAGGTATATTTGAAGTATGGGCTTTTGTAGTGATTGTTGCAGTTATATATATTGTGTTATGTATTGGCATACATAACGAAAAATGTATAATAACTGACAAGAAAATAAAAGGGCGTAAATTTATATTTTTTGGTTATAAAAGTTATAATTTAAGATTAGATATGATTGACGGAGTTGAATCGCAAAATATTGCAGGTATCAATGGAATAAAAATTAAATTTACACAAGGATATGTCAATTCAACTGGTGGGGATAAAACTTTACAAATTGGAAATGTAAAAAATATAGATGAGGTACTTGCTCAGTTAAATAAAATTATATCCAGCATAAGAAATGATAAGGATGTTGCAGCTGATTTATCATTAAAACAATCCCAGGCAATCAATAATATAGCGACATCCATTGCATCAAATAAACAAAGTGTTGATATAGTTAATTCTTTAAGTCAATTAAAAAGATTATTAGACGAAAAAGTTATATCAAGTGAAGAATATGAAAAAAAGAGAAAAGAATTATTAGAAAAATTCTAAAATAAAGCTTTTCTCTTTTTTATTGATTATATTTTAGTTAAACTTAACCCTTTCTTCAATATACGAAATAAGCTCATCTATATCAAGCCTTATCTGTTCCATGCTGTCTCTATCACGAAGAGTTACTGTATTATCTTCAAGGGTGTCAAAATCTATTGTTACAGCGTAAGGCGTACCAATTTCATCTTGACGACGATAACGTTTTCCTATTGAGCCTGCTTCGTCATAATCACACATAAATTCCTTAGACAGTAATTGCAAAACCTCTTTTGCCTTGTCGGAAAGGTTCTTTTGCAGAGGAAGGACTGCAACCTTATAAGGAGCAATGAATGGGTGGAAATGCATAACAACTCTGCTTTCTCCATTTTCGAGTTCTTCTTCGTCATAGGCTTGACAGAGTAGTGCGAGAGTCAATCTATCAGCACCGATAGAATACTCAATGACGTTTGGAATATACTTTTCGTTAGTAAATGGGTCGGTATAAAGCATGCTCTTTCCAGAATATTCTTGATGACGAGATAGATCCCAAGTTCCACGATGATGTATACCATTGAGTTCTTGCCAACCGATAGGGAAGTTATATTGTATATCACAAGCGGCTTTTGCATAGTGAGCAAGTTTGTCATGGTCATGGAAACGTAAGTTCTCACTTTTAAGACCTAGGTCCTCAACAAATTTTAATGCCCTTTGCTTATAATTGTCATAAATGTCGAAAGAGTCATCTTCTTTACAGAACTTTTGAAGTTCCATTTGCTCAAACTCAATAGTTCTAAATAGGAAATTCCCAGGAGTTATTTCATTTCTAAATGATTTACCAATTTGAGCAATAGCAAACGGTACTTTTGCTCTTGCTGTACGCTGAACATTTAAAAAGTTTACATATTCGCCTTGACATGTTTCAGGTCTAAGATATACCTTCTCTGCCTCTGCTTCAAGAGTCCCACGAGAAGTTATAAACATAGGGTTGAATTTTCGAATTGGTGTCCAATTGAAACCACCACAGTGTGGACAGCAAATGTGATGTTCGGCGATATATTGTTCAAGTTGTTCGTTTGTCATAGCCTCAGCCGAGACACTTCCTTTGCTGTGATTTTCAACTACTGTGTCTGCTCTAAAACGTTGTTTGCATTGTTTGCAGTCCATTTGAGGATCTCCAAAATTCTGGACATGTCCACTTGCTTCCCAAACACGAGGGTTCATAAGAATTGAGGCATCAACACCATAAGTGGTAGGATCTTCTTGCACAAATCTCTTCCACCATGCTTTTTTTACATTATTTTTAAGTTCAACTCCAACAGGACCAAAATCCCAAGTGTTAGCAAATCCGCCATAGATTTCACTTCCAGGGAAAACAAATCCTCTGTTTTTACATAAATTTACTATTTTATCCATTGTTAATTTAGTTTTCATAATATCTCCTTTTAAATTGTATTTTTATGTAAATTAAGTGTTTTTTCGATTTATTTAAGGTTTTTTAATGTATTTTTAATTAATTATAAAGTTAAATGATTATGTTTTTGTATGTGCGAGGCATGGTTATTAATAGCAGTGATGACACAATTTATTATGTCTTTTCTAGCAACTTAAAATATAACCTATAAAAATTAAAGCAAATACAAACTTTTAAGAAAATTAATAAAAATTAAAAACATAATTTTTAAAGAACAGCATTTCATAAAAAAAAGCCCTATGCATAAATTTTATGCATAGGGGCGAGATATTTCTATTCGCTGTTCCACCCTAATTCACGTATAAACGCCTTATTTACTGTCTTTACGCCGACAAGCGTCTGCTCAGGAACGCCACTTCCTTCATTGCTATTAACATTATAGCACAAAATGATAAAAAGTCAAACAAAACATGAAAATTTTTAAAATAATCTTGTGTTATGTAACTAATTAGTATTGATAAATATTTTTTAATTAATATTTAAAAATATATTTTTATTTTAATTAAATACATTTTAATTATTAGTTTTAATATAAACAAATGTAAAATTTAATTAAAAGTGTGTTAATTTTATATAATTTTTAATTTTTAATATTTTTTTTAATTAAAAAACTATATTTAAAATAATTTTTTTAATATCCAAAACATTATTTTTTAATATTACTTTTTTCTAAATGTTCAAGATATTCTTCATAAGTGCCTGTAAAATCAATATAATGGTTTTCGTCTACTATATCTATTATTCTATTAGCGACAGTCTCTATTATCTCTTGGTCGTGAGTTGCAAACAGAATATTTCCTCTAAAATTTTGCATACCTTTGTTCAGTGCGGTTATGCTTTCTAGGTCAAGGTGGTTTGTGGGTTCGTCAAAGATAAGTAAATTTCCTTGTTCGAGCATCATTTTGGCAAGCATACAACGAACTCTTTCTCCACCAGATAAAACATTGGCAGGCTTTAAGTTTTCTTCTCCTGTAAACAACATTCTTCCCAGCCAACTTCTAATGTATGTTTCATTTTGGTCCTTAGAAAATTGTCTAAGCCAATCAACAATAGAACTTGTGTTGCCTTCAAAATATTCATTATTGTTTTGCGGTAGGTTGGTAATTTTTATTGTTTTCCCTATAAATACATTTCCGCTGTCTTGTTTTTCTTTTCCTAAAATAATATTAAACAAAGTGGTTAAAATCTGACTATTTTTTGCAAAAAAAGCGACTTTTTGACCTTTTTCAATATTAAAGTTTAGTTTTTTAAACATTCCACTCTTGCTTAAACCCTCAACTTTTAATATCTCTTTTCCTATCTCCTGACTATATTCAAAATTGATGTATGGATATTTTCGAGATGATGGTTTAATGTCTTCAATAGTTAATTTTTCAAGTTCTCTTTTTCTGCTTGTTGCTTGTTTGGATTTTGAAGCGTTAGCAGAAAATCGTGCTATAAATTCTTTTAATTCTTTTGCTCTTTGTTCTGCCTTCTTATTTTGGTCTTTCATTTGTCTTAAAATAAGTTGGCTTGACTCATACCAAAAATCATAATTGCCGATATACATATTAATCTTACCATAATCTACATCACAAATATGTGTGCAGACCTTGTTCAAAAAGTGTCTGTTGTGAGAAACAATTATAACACAATTTTCAAAGTTTAATAGAAATTCTTCAAGCCACCTTACTGTTTTGAAATCGAGGTTATTTGTAGGCTCATCTAGCACAAGGATATCAGGATTACCAAAAAGAGCCTGTGCAAGTAGAACTTTAACTTTTTCCTTTGGATCAACATTGCTCATAACTGAGTAGAACATATCCTCGCTTATTCCTAGGCTTTGGAGTAGAGTTTTTGCTTCACTTTCGGCTTCCCATCCACCTAGTTCTGCAAATTCAGTTTCAAGTTCGCCAGCACGCAGGCCATCCTCTTCGGTGAAATTTTCTTTTGCATAGAGCATATCCTTTTCTTTTTGTACTTCCATAAGTCTCTTATGACCTAGCAAGACGGTATCAAGGACAGTCTCCTTATCATAGGCGTTTTGATTTTGTGCAAGCACACTCATACGCTCACCAGGAGTAATAAAAATTTCGCCAGTATTAGGTTCAATCTCGCCCGTTAAAATTTTTAAAAAAGTCGATTTGCCAGCACCATTTGCACCAATTATGCCATAGCAATTGCCTTTTGTAAATTTTAAATTGACATCTTTGTAAAGAACTCTTCCACCAAATGCAAGAGAAACATTGCTTACTTGTATCATTTTATCTCCTTTAAATCGGTATAATTATATAAAAAATTAAATGAAAAGTCAATAAAATGTCTTGTTAAATTAATTAAAAAATAAATAAAAAAGGAAAATATTTTTCTTATAAATAATTATAATAAATATAAATTGACAAAAAGTGAAATTTATTTGCTTTTTTCGTGCTAAAAATTTATAATAAATATGTATAAATAAAAAGTTTTGAAATGGAGTGTCCTATATGAAAAAGGAAAAGAAGGCGAAAAGACAAAAAGAGAATAATAGACGAAAGTGGCCTGTTTGGCTTACCGTAATTTTAACTATTCTTGGAGTGGGAGCGGTATCAGGAGTAACAGTGCTTGGCGTTTATCTTGCAGGAGGGTTTGAAGAAAGAGTAATAAATCCTAGTGATGTAGTTTTTTCATATGACGAAAATCTCTTTAATCAGCAAACAAACCAACTCGAAGTTACAGAAGATTTCACTTTAATGATAGATTCGTCAACATCCTTTGTTACTAATGACCAAGTTACGCTTTCTTTTGACCTGTCAGCAAATATAGGAGAAGGAGACGAGCCTCAAAGTTTAGAAAGACGTCAAGTTAATGGTGTATGGTATATAAGCAATGGGATAATAGAGATGCCAGAGACCGTTAGAATAAGACAGCCTTTTACAGTAACATTGAGGACACAGGATTTAACAGATGATGATGGCTCAGTTATTGCTGAGGATTGGATAAAGGGTGGAATATCTACAATTATAGCCACATCAGTCTACAATCAAATATCATCTTCGCAACCTTTAAAAATTGCTGTTGATGTGCCTGTCTATGATATTGAGGTTTATGCTGTTTCTTCAACAGGCGATGAAACAAATCAAATTGTAACAGGGGAAACCTTTACCTTGCAGACAAGATTTATCCCTGAGGCAAGCAGATATATGTACAGTGATGACAAGAATAATGATATATCTGAGGATAGTAGAAGGATTAAGCATACATATTATGTAACTAACGACTCATCAGTTACAACAAGATATGAGGATTTGTATAGCGTAAGTTTTATGGCGGGAGAGGATACTGATGATAGTGTATCATTGCAAGGTTATGTGTTTAGGAATGCAGATAGGCAAATAGAGACAGAGAATTCAATAGAGACCACTTCAAATGTAACTTTTTACACACAGATGTTAAGTCAGTTAAGTCAGGCAGGAGAGGAGACTGCTCCATCTGGTAGCACAACAATTTCAATTGGTATGGCAAGTGTTGAGAGGTATACTGTTAGTAGTCAAGCATTATCCATGAACACAAACCAGAGTTTAAGATTGTATATGAACAGATATATCTATGACGAGAGTTCAAGTTATTTGGGGGTAAATATATATTCTACATCTGGACCAACCATTGAAAGTATGCTTAGAAATATTGCAATAGCATTTAGTTATGATGGACAAGACCCTACTGATAATTCATTTTTAGAGGTAAGTGGTGGTGATATTGAGGTAATTGATGGAGTAAGATATTACAAACCATTTACAGACGGAATAAATAATCTAAATTATAGTTATTGGACGCTCCGCTCTTCAAGAGAAGCAGAAATAACTATGACTATTGTACTTTTGATAGAAAACGAAGAGGGTGGATATTCTATATTTGACTTACATCAGCCTTATTATGTTACTCTCCAAGTAACAACTCATGAGGAAGAACCATTAGAGTGGGCAACAGACTCAGATACAATAGATGTAATGCTTGGTTATAATAGTACAGGGACAATAGACTCAAAGACCATTGACCTTGAAAGTCTTATAAGCATACCAGAGAACAATATTTATAGGGACTATGTTTTCTTTGCATGGTTTGGTAATGGAGAAAAAGAAGATTTAAGGCAAACTGTTGACAGTGTAATAGGCTCAGCAGGATATAATTATGAACTTTCTGGAATGTATGCTACTACTGAAAATATGCTCCTTTTTGCCTTAAATGGAACAAGTATAACCCTACTTGATTCAGGCTCGTTTAGACTTTATTATGCCACTATAATCACAGAAAATGGCGTTCCTGTATATCAGACAGACTCAACAGGCAATAGAACATATTCTATCGCAGTGATGAGCCAGGATTATATTCAAATTAACTGCGAAAAGGAACTCTATCAAGACTCTGTTTCGGCAGGAAGCGTTAATACAGACAATTTTACACCACTTGAAAACGGTGAGTATGCAATAAATCAAGGTTCTCAAAGTACTATCTCTTTCTCGTTCGTTATAGATAGTGAAGCATTACCTGTATTTACCGAAGAATACAATAATGGCTACATGAGTCTTATGTTCAGAGATACCCAAAATAATGATGTTACATCAAACTTTACAATATTATCACAACAACTAACCAATGACGGAGAAAATGGACTTCTCACATATCAAGTTATTGTCAATACTGGCGTTAATATAAGTGTCGAGAATGGTATCTATCTCTCACAAGTAATTTTAAGATATGATGATACAGTAGATAGTGAAATCGAATGGAGCATGCCAATCAATGATAGAACAATATGTATCTATGCGCCACAAGCACAAAATATAGAGATAGACACAACCAATATTCAGTCTTATCTAAACTTTATTACAGGACAAGAAGCAATAGTAGTAAATCAAATTTTAAATACAGCAGGCAATTTTGATACAACAATAAATGTTGGAGATGAGGTAGTTAACAGTGTTGATGCACTATTGACTCTTCTGCTTGGTGGACAAGCCAACGATACTCAGTATGGTTATGTAGTTATTACCGACCAAAAGGGAAGAGTTGATACTCTTGCTGGAAATTGGAGATTTGCTCTTGTTGAAGGTAGTGATGCAAATGCAATAAACCTTAATGGACAAACATTTACATTTAGGCAGGCGGAAGATGCAACGGTAAGATTGGCGCTGGAAACAATTGATGGTAATCAAACAAGCCTTTCAAATGGACAAAGTTTATATATTAATGTAACCTCAGAAGGTATAACATATGCAGAAAGTTTAACCTCAGAAGATCCTTATCCTGCTGGGGATTACACAGATGATATGTATGAGAGTTCTGATATTTCAAATCTGTATGTTTCAATGTACGGAGTAAAGGGCGAAGAGAGAGTAACGCTATCAAATTTAGTTAAATTTTATATTGGCGAGGGTAGAGACGACCAACAATATTATAATATAAGATTTACTTTAAGTCAGCAATATCTCAATGACACAAGAATAACCGACGAAATGTTTATATCGCTATATAATAGCACAGATGGTATGATAAGCCTATATGATAGTGCAGGACAGTTGATAGAAGGTTTACCAAAAGACGCTCAGGAAATTAAATCTATGCTCAGTGGTGTCGAGTTAAGTGCTATATCTTTTAATAAAAACTTTGCAAGAAGCAGTCATATCATCGTTTTCTCTATTACAGATACAGGTTCAAATGGTGCGATAACCTCATCACTCAATATGACAATAAGGACTGCTTATACTGTAACAAATGTGAATTATCCAGAAGATAACAGAGAACCATTATATGCTCATACTGATTTAGAACTTGTAAATTCTGTAACTAATGAATATTACAGATATTTAGGTAGAGATGACTATGTCAGCGACTTTGAGACACTTTTTGATGGTGGAGAATTATATTACATTCAAAGTAGTGGCAGTGGCTATGTATTGGTAAATGAAATAGATGAAAATGATACTTATATTGGTACATTCGATTCGTCTACTGGAATTATTAATTTTAATGATTTTTGGGATGTGGAGAATAGAGATTTTGCTGTTACGTTTACCCCAGAAGGAGAGAATTACTTTACTTTAAGTTTGGTAATACAGTTTAGAGTAACACGAGACCTTGCAATCGAAGACCTTAACTCTACTTACTATATTGTAACAGGAGCAGGTATAACCTATAATGTTGATGACTTTGTAGATAAATATAGACTATCTGCCGAAAATCAATCTGACGCTGATAGGACAAATTTGCAAGGGCTTACTCTTAGTTATCAATTTAGCGATTATTTTACAGTAAATAGTAATGGAGATATTACTACATTAGATGGTGAACTTTTCTTCTTTGATTATAATGAAAAACAATTGTTTACTAATTTGACAATTTACTATGTATCTCAAAGTGGTAATATCGAACTTGAAACAATAACAATTCCTATTGAGATATACTCAGGCTCTCTTCAAGCAGAAGTAGAGGTGGAAGGATATGATATTTATGAAGAGATATCAGGGCTGTTAACCTATCAGACAAGTGATTCGGTTGTCCTTGAAGAGCCTATAACCGCACAAGTACAAAATATAACGTCTAGCCAAGAAGATGGAAGTGAAACAATAACAGAATATATTATGGTTCAAGAGGGAACATGGAATTTAGATACGACTTTTGTAAGTGGAAGTGGTTATTCTATTTATCCAAGTTTGTTAGATAGTGAGGGTAATTCACTTGACTCCTATTATGATGTGTTCGGTAATGGCGAAGGTGATGAATTATCTTACATAACAATCAATTTCAGAAATATCAGAAATAGAATCTTACAAGGACTTGAAGAGCCAATCTATCTTGTTTTATATTTTGGTTCGCCTGATGATAGTGGGATGCCATCATTCCCTGGAACAACTGCTGTAATGTATGTACCTCTTATAATTTCAGCGATGGGATTTGACTATATAAATTATCAAGAGGATATGGTAGATGATATTGACAAACTCCAAACAGCGATTCAAGATCCAAACAGTTATATAGTTAATGGCGAATATAATGGTCCATATCAAACAATTAGGGCAGGACAGATAAGTCAAATATTGTCTCAGTATGACTTTACTGACAATACTCAAACAACAGGTTTATATCTTTTAGGTGGACAAGATTTGCAGGCTAGTATTGACTATTATCCACTAGACAGCACAGGCAGTCTTTTCACAAGTGAAGATATAATAAAGTTTACAAGAATAGATTCAATAGAGATAGAGGATGTTGCAGAAACTGTGGGGACAATCAGCCTCAATCACTTATCTAGTCTATATCAAAATGAATTTTACTTTGCAGTAAGTTATACATTACAAAGCACTAGTGAAAGCAGAGAATTTTACTATGTTTACAAAGTTGAACCTGATGTTATAGTTGAAGAACCTGTATATGCTTATAACACAAATTCACAAGGTGCTGTTGAGTATTTACAAGGAGAGCAAAACCAAGAAGGTCAAGTAGACTTTAACCAAATATTTGGTGCAAATACGCTAGTGGAAAATCAAAAACGTTTTAACATTACAAAACAATTTGATATTGTTTCAGTTGATGGCGAGGCGGTAACTGGGCTATATGTTGATATGGAAAGTGAGCAGATGCAATTGTGGATAAGCGTCTTAAATGAAGGTGAAACAATTTATGAACTATCCTCTCCATACACAATCGAAAGACCAGATAATGATGAAAATGTTTTAATAGACCTTGCTACAATCTTTGGAGAAGGTGTCAATATTACCGAAGGAAATATTATAAATCTTTCTATTTTGTCTGGAAATGGAGACATTTATTACAATGATATGTTAATCTTTTCAGATTTGGTTGAAACAAACGAAATTGAATATGTTACAGTCGGAGAAGATACCTTCTATGATGAACAAGGTTGGGGTGAGTTCATTGAAATTTACTTTACAAGCGACACTTCAATTATGCACTACACTCCTCTTACAAATGAGCAGATAACTATAAGAGTAAAACATAGTTATAATGGCTCGGCAGATGAAAATGAATTGTCCATTATAGGTGGCGAGCAATATTATAGATTTATAGTCAACTCGACGACCTACAATTATTCTGTAAGATTTACAAATGGCAGTGAAACTTTTACAACAAATGGAAGCAATCAAACTTACACATGGGATGATGTGGACAGTGAAGAAAGCGACTCAATAAGAATACATCTTTTGCAAGGTGTCGACGCAGGCTCTTCTGGATATGAAGAGGTTTGGGATAATTTACATATCGCCTTAACAAGTGAGACAGATATCGAGGGCAACCTTATAGATAGCGAAAATTCAGCATTAATTGCCGAAGATGGCTATACATATAGTTCGGCAAGTTCAGCAAATGGACTCTTTACATTAAATTTTGCTGATTATATATCGAGTGCAAGGATACTTGAATTTACACTCTACACCGATCAGGGATATCTTGCTACACTTCTCGTTTATATTGATGCAACAGCAAGCGTATCATTTATAAATGATGAAACAGGAGAACTTTCAGGCGGAGATAGCCATATATTCAGTGAAATATTTGGTATTCAATTAAATGGTGAGTTAATAGAAAGAGATAACTATACAGTAACAGGGGAAATAACATCATCAACAGAATATCAAGATTTCAGTGGGCAAGACTTTGTAGTGTTTGATGAAGATGGCACATTTATAGTTGCAAACTTACTTCGTGATTATCAAGTTACCTTCCGTTTTACAGTAGAATTTAATTCAGGTGCTGGAAGCGAATTTGAAAATAAAACCTTTATATTTACTCAGCAAATGCTATTAAAGGCAAATGTTACTCATTCTTCCTCAGTAAATGGCGGTCAAGTCATTGCAGGCGGTGAAAAGACAATAGAAAATGTATTTAATAGTATTAGTGATTTAAATACCAAAATAGTTTATACAGGCACCTCTTCAAGTCAAGCATTTGCATCAGTGATATCTGATAATATTATTTTAACAAACTATGTTGCAAATTTGACAAATATGGATGTTAATTTGACGGTAAGAATTTACTTTACCTATGGCGAATGTGAGGTTACTATTGATACACCTTATCAACAATTTAATATGACCTACTCACTATCGGTATATCCAAGTGTTGATATTACAATTTCTTATCCTCAGCCAAATGATGAAAGATTAGAGCAAGAATATTTAGATTCAAATTCAACATACACAAATATTTTAGAAGATTTTATTCTTCACAGTGCTATATTTAGTGATAATTCAAGACTATCTTTCGCACCAGCAGAGTATGATGATGAGGGAAATGTTTACTATAATTATGAAAACCTGTTAAACTTTGAAGATAACAGCCAAGATGTTTCAATTCTGGTTTACTCACTAGAAAATGCGACTATATATTCAGATGCAGGGGAAGAGAGAGAATATTATTTAACAAGTCAGTATATACCAGCAACTGCAAATGATATAGTGTTTGTTCGTGGAAGTCGAAATACATCTGGCGAAATAGTTGACAGCATGAGTGAGTCTTTGATTACTTTGCGTATAACATATCAAAATGTTCAAGTTGATTATAATATATCTCTTCTCGACAATGTCCTTTCAGTTCAAATCAATAATGTAACAAATAATACAGCAAGGGGACAGTTACCAAGTGGCACAACGGTTGATTACGAGATAAGTTATATTGACCAGACTAACCTTTCAAGCAGTATGTTCGCTAAGAGTAGGCTTGCTGAGGTTACGTTTAGCCCTTCTTTAAGTCGAACAGGTATGTATTATCTTGTATTTAGCGACGGAGAACAATATTATGCTTCATATCCTCAATATATTGAGAGTAGCAGAGCAGGGCTTACTCAAAATATTGACCTTGGATACAGTATGACAAGTGCAAATATGGAAGGCGAAACAATAGTATCCTATACAGATTTTGATTATGTTGGTGTATTCCTCGTAACAAATTTTGAAAATAATAATTTGACAATCTCAAATAATGGACTTATAGTCAATAGCGAAGATATAGCCATAACAGACATTTCAAGTTTAGGAACAAACTTTGATGCCAACAATGCAATATTTGAAAGTATTTCATTAATAAATAGAGTACAACTTGTTTACGGCGGTACTTCAAATATACTTGTAGACTATATCTACTATGAACAATATCTAAATCAATTAAATTTAAATGAAATAAGTTCGAGCGATTTGGATACAATTTCCAGTGCTGAGGTCTTTGGTTCTAATAGTTTTGATAAAGATGATGGCAGTGAAAATTCAATAGTTGAATTAAATGTTAATTATTACTATATGCCAACGATTGACGTCGATATTGAAGAGAAAATATCTTCTGTACATAATTATGTGATATTAGAAACCAATCAAGAATATTCAAGCATGGTTAGTGAATTTGGCGTTCATCATCCAAGTACAGGTCAACTTGTTAGTGTAGGAGATTTTGGAGTAGACAAGGCAAACCTTTCTTTAAGTGTTATAGAATTAGGTGAGATTTCAGATGAAAGCACTACCGAACTTTTACAAGAATATCTACTTGAAAATAATGAATACGAGTTTAAAACAACGACTGAGAGTAATCGCCAATACCTAAGGCCTTCACCAAGGAGTAATGTCGGCGAATATACTTATGATTACTGGCTCACACCATTAGGTGCTGATAATCAAGGCGATTTAGTGCTACTAAAAATAACATACAGCGTGCAACTAGCAGGCAATGGCACAGCCTCAAAAGATTTTTATGTGGTTGTAAAAATTATACCTGACTACATAGTATCCTTTGGTGGAAATGCGGTAGACTTTACTGAGGATGATGTTGAGGGTGATGAAATAACAAACATAAATAATATTTATAACATTGACCAAGTGCAAGATAATGGTAACTATCAGTCATTTAGGTTGACAAAATCAAGTTCTACCGATGACGGTTATGTTTCAGTTAGACATAGCAATGGAGATAGTGCAGTACAAAGTGCAGAACTCGCAACCTCTAACTTTACTATCACTATGAGAGTTCCAAGTGATGTTGTAGGAGGTGTTGAGTATAATCAAACAGATAATGTGGAGCAGAAACTAGGTGATGATCTTACAACATGGGATTATCAAAGTGGTCAATACACCTTGGTTGACGGAAATGGCACATTATTCCAAAATGCAAAAGAGGTGATTTTTGGTACTCAATACTTTATGATAGAAGCAGAAGATGATTATGGATTTAGATATGTTGTATATTTCAGTTTGCAATCATCATCAGAGCCAAATATTTCATCATCTGGTATAACTTTGACAGAGGGCAGTCATTTTGATATTGGTGCTCAATATGATTTGCTAAGAATTAGCACAATCTCAGAAAATGATAGTACACAATATGCTATTAATAATATCCCTACTTCTCCTATAAGCACAGATAGCTATGTTACACTTATTACAATAAATGGTTTGCAAGCACATATGTACGCACAGGATCCACTAGGCTATCAAGGTGTGTCATTAGGCGAAAATGGCGGTTATACTACAACTGATTCGGAGATACAGTCAATCTGGCCTAGATGGAATCAGTATGTAGAGTTAGGTTATTTTGAAATACCACTAATTAATTACGTAACTATTGACTCTATAAATTTCTATGACGAAAATGATAACTCTGTTGCTGAAAGGATAGATTTATCAGCAGAATCTTATTACCTAGCCACAAATGACATGGAGGATGAAGATGGAACTGAACTGTTCTATTTCAATGGCTTTGGAAATGCAAGAGGAGTGTTCACATCAGATAAGGCAAGCCTTATAATGCCTAAACTTACTGACACAGACCTATATAATGAAAGCAATACAGCCTCAGTTCAAATGGTAATAAGACTTAAATATGAATACAATAATAGTGTTACCGAGTACTACGATTTGATTGTCCCTATTACTGTTGTAAGAGAGGTTACTGTTGTTTCTAACAATGTTGCACCAGTGAGAGATGGGGTTATGTTTGATGTTGACAATCAATTCAATATAACAGAAAATGGTGGCAATGTAGAGGGAGATTACTCTTATATAAATGACACCTTAGAGGTGCTTGTAAATGGTAATAGTACAACCAATTTCCAATTGTACCTAATAAGAGATGACGAGGTAGTAAATCAACAACCAGCGATTGTATCCCTTACAAATGGACAAACTATTGCTAGGACAAATTATATTTCAATATCTCAACAATTTGGAAGAAATATACAAGAAGGGGATGAAATAAGAATCGTCCCACTTGACAACAATGCGGAATTTTACTATATTACAAATGAGGGAGCAAGTATTGTCAATAATCATTATGTACCAGCAAGTGATGGGCAGGCACTAAGAACTGACGAAAATGGCAACTATTATCTTGTCAGATTTGGCGAGGAGAATAGTGATAGCGAAACTCGCATTGCCATAGAAACAATTCAGTATGATGCTATATATGTAGAAGATTCATCGCTCATCGACAATTCAAGCAGTTATTACAATGTAAGGAAATACTATGTTTTAAGTATGACAGGTGGTTATACATATCGAATTTCTAAAAACTATTATGTTACAGGATATTATTATTCATTGCAAAGGACTGAGCCAGGCGACATAATTATGGATTACTTGACTATACATGAAGAAAATGGAATAAGATATTCAGATTTCAATGATTGGAATGAGGCTTTCTCTATGACGGTAGCCAACGCAGATCTTGAAGAAGAAGTTATTAGTGGAAGCAAGAGTGAGTATACATTGTATTTAACATTTGTTATTGATTCCACAACTGATCCAAATGCCTCAGGAAATGCAACAATAGACGAAAATGGCAGAATAACTTATACCTCAGAATTTAACGAAAATGAATATCTAAGAATAGTCATAAGGATGAAAGTTTCTGGCGTCGATAGAGATATCAGTATTGATGATGCAACGCCACTTGAAATGGACATATTAAGACTAGCAGCAAGGTCGCAGTCAAATTAAAATAATATACTTAGTTAAAAGGAGAAATTAATGGACTGGTTTTCAATATGTTTTATAGTTGTTGTTTGTATTAATTTTCTCCTTTTAATAGGTATGGTTTTTCTAGAAAAACGCAAGCCAGAGAATATAATAGCGTGGATAACTGCTATGACATTCTTGCCAATAATAGGGTTCCTGTTCTACATAGTCTTTGGAAGTGGATTAAGTGTAAGAACCAGACGAATGATGAAAAAGAAGAGAATATCGGAGCGAGACATTATTCGTAATATTAAGGGTATACAAACACTAGAAGAGGCAAAACTCGATGGTATATTAAAGGATGATCAAGAACTTGTCGCTTTATGCTACAACTATGGATCATACCCAATACCTGGAAATGATATAAAAATTTTTACAAACGGAAAAGATAAACTTGATAGTTTGAAAAAAGATATAATTTCTGCTAAATATTCAATAAACATAGAATATTATATTTTCGCAGACGACGAGTCGGGTACTGAGATAATGTCTCTTCTCTGCGATAAGGCAAGGGAGGGAGTGGATGTAAAATTAATCTATGACTCAATAGGCTCACGTAAAGCTCCACGACGATTTTTTAAACGTCTTGAAAAAGCAGGTGGGCAAGTAGGCGAGTTTTTCCCTCCATTTATGCACATAAGATTGCTAAATCTAAAACTTAATTATAGAAATCACAGAAAAATAGTTGTTATTGATGGTAGAATTGGATACACAGGCGGTATCAATATAAGAAATGACCATATTGGACTTGATAAAAAGTTGTTTCCATGGCGTGATACTCACATAAGAATAGAAGGTGGTGGCGTATACGCTCTTCAAAATATCTTTTTGGACGATTGGCGATATTGTAAAAATGATAGCACTCCTCCAAGGCTATATTTGGAAAATGGCTATTTCCCTAGTCCAACGATTCAGGGTAATGCTACTACTCAACTTGTCTATTCTGGGCCAGATAGTCAAGTGCCTAAGATAGAAGAAACCTATGTAAAAATGATTTTAAGTGCAAAAAATAGGGTATTCATACAAACTCCTTACTTTATACCTGACGAAACGTTCTCATCGGCACTAAGAATTGCTGTTAAAAGTGGAATAGACGTGCGGATCATGGTGCCAAACATACCTGATAAAAAGACGGTATATCTTGCAACTCTTTCTTATTTAAAAGAGATGGCAGAAATTGGCATAAAAATTTATCTATACAATGGTTTTTTGCATAGCAAGACCTTGCTTGTAGATGATAATAAACTTTCAATAGGTACATGCAATACAGATAATCGCTCATTTAGATTGAATTTTGAAAACACTGTAATTATCTATTCTCAGCAGTTAAATAAAGAGTATCAACAAATTTTTGAAGAAGATATAAAAAATTCAAAGAGGGTAGGCATAGATTATTTTAAAAAGAAGAGGTGGATAACCAAGATATTACAAGCAATAATGCACCTATTTTCATCTATATTTTAAAACAAAAAAGCGAATATATACTATTCGCTTTTTTTAAGTTATTTGTATTGACAATGTTTTAAAAGAAAAATTGATAGAAATTATAAATGAAATTTAAAAAACATTTAATTTGTTACGTTTTTTAAAAAGTGCCTGACTTTTTGAATTTGCCACAAAATAAATGCTTTTTTGTATTATTTACTTCTTCCTATTGTATAATTATCTGTATTTCGGTCTCTCAACGATTTTATTGGATGCTCGCTATCTTGAAGACGATAATCTTTTCCAAACTTTTTTATATGTTCGTTTATAACAGCATGAGAAGGCATAGTCTCAACATCTTTAATTATCTTTCTTTGATAGTCAAAGAAATTAGCATTGTCTGGAAGTTTAGTTACATTAATATATTTTTCAAGAATTCCTGTATTTGATACTGTTTGTCCCAAAATTAACCTTATATAATCTTTTTGAGGAGAAAAGGATATAAGTTCAGGGAATACGCCACCTGGTATAACATCGAACCAATCTTTATTTTCATATTTTTGCACAAGAGAAAGTGTATAATGGAGATGAGCAAGTTCTTGTTCGTAGAGCATCTCCCAAATTGTTCTAATATTTTTATCTTTTTCATCATTATACATTGAAAAGTATAAATAACATTCTATATATTCGTGCATCAAAAGGTCATCAAGCATAGTCATCGATGGGTCAATCAGTGAGCCATATTGAGATACATGCTCTTCTTCAACCATGGCAATCTCAGTGTAAACCTCTCGTCCTTTTTGATGTTTGTAGAAAGAACCTAAATTCATATAGTAGTTCATTGTCTGCTGTTCGGCGGCGGTTATTATTGAAACATCACATTTTGTTATTGGGTCTGCTGACATATTAGAAATAGGTTTTTTAATATTATCAAATGGGTGTCGGTGATGTGCGACAGTAGGTCTACCAGGCATAATTTCAGTATAAGAGCCGATATATTTTTCTGCATGTTCACCCATATCCGTTTCTAGCAAGTTGGCATATCTATATAAATGGTCAAAATCTTCAAGTAATGCAAAATCTAGTGCGTCTTTTACAAATTGGTTTGTTTGCCTCTGTGCCAAAAAGGCGGTGAGGTCAACAGCAAGTTGCTCATAACCAAGGGTGGTTTGTAATACATTTTCATCGGCTGGTTTAAGGTTAGCGATAAGTTTTTGTTGCTGTTGTTCGCAGTTCCGTATAAAACAAACCGCTCTTCTTATGTCATTGTTTCCGCAGTGCCTATTTAGGTGGTGCTTAGACCATACCGCTTCATATTCTGTACCATTCATAAGAATACATCTTACTCTCGTGTAAGGGTCAACTTCATCTTTATTGTATGGTTTTGGTGAAAGCATTTTAAAACTCATCACTGTACTTTCAATTTTTTTTGATTTTTCAAGAAAAGGGTTCAAACTCATACTGTTCCTCCAAAACTAAGTATTGTCAGATTATTTGCTTTTTATTCGTGTAAGATTATTAAAATAAAAAAATTTAGAAATAAAATGCCTTACCGATTGAAAAAACACAAATTTTTTGTTATAATTTATATATGAAAAAATCAATCGAACTTTTGTCGCCAGCAGGGAATTTTAATGCTTTAAAGTGTGCAATAAATAATGGTGCAGATGCAGTATATTTAGGACTCAGCGAATTTAATGCAAGGTCGAACATAGAAAATTTCAACATTGAAAACCTTGCAGATGCTGTAATGTTAGCACATTTACACAATGTAAAAGTATACTTGACACTTAACACTCTTGTATGTGATAGTGAATTTGAAGAAATTTTAAAGTTGGTTAAAAAATCACTTTTATGTAAGATTGATGCTTTTATAGTCCAAGATATAGGTCTGGCATATTTTTTGCGAGCAAATTTTCCATACATAGAACTTCATGCCAGCACTCAGATGGGGATTTGTAATCTTGAAGGAATCAAGGCTTTAAAGGATATCAATTTTTCAAGAGTTGTGCTTGCAAGAGAAACACCGCTCTCTGAAATTAAGAGAATAAGTGAGAATTGCAGTATACCACTTGAATATTTTATACAAGGAGCATTATGCGTAAGTTTTTCTGGCAACTGTTATCTATGCTCACTTCTTGCAAGTGCTAGTGGCAACCGAGGCAAATGCAAACAGTTTTGTAGGTTGCCTTATATCTTAGAGCATGATAGTACCAAAGAAAGAGGATATTTTTTAAGTACAAAAGATTTCTGTATGCTTCAATATTTAAAAGAACTTTATAGGTCGGGTGTAAGCAGTTTTAAGATAGAGGGAAGGGCAAGACGAGAGGGATATGTTGCTGTTGCAACAGGAGTTTATAGACAAGCAATTGACAATAATTTTATATACAATGAAAAGGATAAAGAAGAATTAAAATATGTCTTTAACAGGGGCGATTTTATAAGTGGCTATTTCGGCCAAGAAAAAATCATTTATTATAAGTCGCAAAATCATATAGGTGTAGAGATTGGAAAAATTGAGAAAATTAGAAAAGGCAAAAAATTTAATGAAATACATATTAAATCTTCAAAAAAACTCAAAAAAGGTGATGTATTAAAGATTTTTGATAGAGAAAGAGAGATAGGTGTAATTTCGGTTGTCGACTTCAAAGAGTTAGAAAATGGGAAATATATATTGACTAGCAAGGCGGAATTTCCCAAAAATAGCAATGTACGAATGATTATAAATAGTGATTTAGAAGGTAAATATCTTGCAAATCAGAAAAAAATAAGTGTGAAAGCAAGTCTCATTTTACAGCCAGGGGAAAAGGCGGTTGTCTTTCTAGAAAGTGCCTTTACAAAAATAAAATATGAAAGCGATATAGTTGTAGAGAAGGCAAAGACAGCCCCATTAACAAAGGAAGATTGTCAAAAACAATTTGCAAAACTCGGAGATGAATTCATATTAGAAGAGATAGAAATAGACCTTGGAGATGCCTTTTTAACAAAGGCTCAACTTAACTTGCTTAGAAGAGAGAGTCTGAAAAAATTAGAAGAAAATATTTTGATAAATTATCAAATTAGAGAAAATATAGACAAAAAGGCTCAATTTTCGCCAAAAAATATAGAAATAACTGATATTTTGCATAAAAATGGCGAAATTATTGAGTTTAGCGACTTCTCGAAAATTAAATTTGAAGATGAAAAACTTTATATTTATAAGCCAGCATCATTTGACGAACAAATTTTGTCATCTTATAAAAAATTTAGTAAATATAAAATATTCATATCATTGCCTATTATGGCAGACGGCAATGAAATTAATTTGATAAAGAAAATTTTGAATCAATGCTCAAATTGGGGAGTGGTAGCAAATAATTATTACTCTCTTTATCTGACTACCAAAGAAAAGACAATAATAGGAAGTGGGCTAAATGTTTTCAATTCATATGCTGTCAAGTTTTATGCGGAACAAGGATTTAAAAATATTATCCTATCTTTTGAAAATCACGATTATATAAAAAATTGTGGTGTAAATACCTATTCATATAAAAGTTTTTTCCCAGAGTATATGTATTTTAGACATTGCCCTTATAAAGAGAATTTGTCAGGCACATGCCAAAAATGCAATTATGACAATAAACTTACATATAAGTTAAATAATGTTAGGTTTGATTTAAAGAGGATTAAATTGCTCTCTTGTCAGTTTGTCTTAAAATCAAAAGAAGAAAAAACAATGCCAGTCCCAAAAAATTGTGGCTTTATAGAAGAGGTCTAATTTGTTTTCAATCAAAATTTTATTTTGAAAACTAATATATTTATGATAAAATATATCTGCAAAATAAAAGGAGAAAAATATGAAAAAATTAGTATTATATAAATGCAAAGTTTGTGGCAATGTTGTAATTAAACTTGTAGATAGCAAAGTTCCACTTTTCTGCTGTGGACAAATGATGGAGGAGATGAATCCTCTTAAAATTGATGGTGCGACAGAAAAACACCTACCTTGTGTTACAGTAAATTCAACAAATGTTTCTGTTAAGGTTGGACAAATTTCTCACCCTATGACAGAAGAGCACTACATTTCTCATATAATAGCCCTTACAGATAAAGGGTATTATGTAAGGTCGCTTTTCCCAAATGAGCAACCTCAAACAGATTTTGTATTAGGTGAAAATGAGAAATTGATTGCAGTATATTCGCTATGCAATCTGCACGGACTTTGGGTTAAAACCATTTAAGATAGACATGCGATAATTGATTAAATCTGATAATTATCGAAATTAGGTTTGCTTTTAAAATGAAAGTGTAAAAGTTTTTTAATTGATAAATACATAAACAAATTAACATACTAAAAAATTCGCTTAAAGGAGTCAATATGGCAAGAGGAAAAAGTAAAAAAGGACGGATATTTTTTGTCGTTATCTTGCTTTTTGTTATAGTGGCTGGAATTGGCGGATATTTTACCGCTAAAAGCATCACAGCAAATGACACATTTGAGATTATTGGTGACAGGGAGATTACTCTTTACGTCGGAGAAGATTATCACGAGGAGGGTGCCATAGCCATTTCTTTTGGGCAAGACATTTCCGATAAAATCAAAATTGAGGGAACAGTCGACACTCAGACAGAGGATACATACTACATAAAGTATACAGTTGATGATATAAGGTATCGAGGTGTTGAACGCTATCGTATTGTAAAGGTTGTAGCAAGCGAGGTGGGCAATGAAAGTGTTTAAACTTTTTTTAAGTGTCATAGCCTCTCTAATCTTGATAGCGGTAGGATTTGGCGTAGGTTTTGCCTACCGAGTTTTTATTGAGGACGCTCCAATCAGCGAAACTATGCCAACAGAAGATGAAACAGGAGGCTCGCAGGACGATCAGCCATCAGTGATAGTGGAGGGCGACATATCCATTCACTTTATGGAACTTGGTAACAAATACACAGGAGACTCAATCTTTATCCAGTGCGGAGATAACGATATACTCATTGATGCGGGTTCGCAAAATAGTTCTGCTACCACAATTATTAACTACGTCGACCAATATGTAACCGACAACACTCTTGAATATGTTATAGCGACGCACGGACATGAGGACCATATAGGTGCATTTTATAGCACAAGTACAAGAGAGGGTATATTTGAACACTACGTCGTAGAGAACATAATAGACTTTCCGCTTACAAGCAAAACCGACGACGAAATTACAGAAAGGTCGGTTATAGGGCGTTACTACTCGGCAAGAGAAGAAGAGATTGCAAACGGGGCAAATCACTGGACTGCGCTTGAATGTTACAATAGCGTTAATGGTGCAAGTAGGGTAATACAACTCAGCGATAATGTCGAACTTGAAATTCTCTACAACTACTATTATGAGGTTAGAGATACAAGTGGCGAGAATAATCACTCAGTTTGCGTAATGATAAATCAAGGCGACAATCACTATCTCTTCACAGGCGACCTAGAAGCAGAGGGAGAGGAAAGACTAGTTGACTTTTATGAAGAAAACTATGGCGGACTGCCACACTGCATACTTTATAAGGCTGGGCACCATGGCTCATATACGTCAAGTACTGATAGTCTTATGCAAGCGATAACCCCAGAATATGTGGTAGTCTGCTGTTGTGCAGGTACTGCCGAGTATACCGACGATCCATCAAGACAATTCCCTAGCCAAGACTTTATTGATAGAGTCTCTCCTTTCACCGACAAAGTCTATGTTACATCCGTTGTTGACAATTATAGTGATTCAATGTCTGATACAACAGTAAAGTCAATGAACGGAAATATAATCTTCACAGTTACCGACGGCGTAATCTCACTTGAATTTAGCGGACATGACCTCAAACTCAAAGACACCGATTGGTTTAAAGAAAATAGAGATTGCCCTCTTGCGTGGCAGACATAATAAGATATATGACAAAAAAGAGCGTAAAAAAGTGTTTTACGCTCTTTTTCTCTATTGATTTTAAGAAAAATCGTGATATAATTTAATTATGAAAAATATTGAAGAATTAAGAACCTATGGAGACGATTTTTTTGTTGTCTCCTATAAAGATGATATATTGATTATAGTAGAAAAAGATAGATATGATATTATAAATTTCTCTGGCGAAAAAGATTTTTATTTGTTTGATTGTAATTTGAAAAATATAGGTCATCTAAATTTTATCTTGCAACATCTTAACGGCAAGCAAATTAAAGAGAGAAAAGACAATGGGTGGCTTGATGTCCCAGAATATTTTGTTATTTTAAATGAAATAAATATAAAAGACAATTACCGAGACAACCACTTAGGAAATTTCCTTTTAAATTATGGTATAAAAGATTTAATGGAACTATCAAAATGGATAAATAAAGAGTTGCCTATTACATTTATAAGAATTAACACACCCGTTACAAGACAATTTTATAAGAAGTGGGGTGCAGAGTATAACGAGGGTAGAACTGGCTCAAAAAGAGGCTTTTCATATATGATAATTAAATCTCCAAAGCCAAAAGAGGAGTATGAGGGGAAGGTTATCTATAAGTCAATAATTTGTGAGGACTGTAAGTCTAGTTCACTAGAAGAAAAGTAATTTATTCTCGCTCTATCTCTTCTTGACTTTCCTCATTAATTAAATTTTGTCCCATGTCAATGCTTTGTGGCTGAATAAAAATTACCTTTCCACAACATGGACTAAAATATTCATTTTGATAGACCAGCCATAAAACATTTGCATCTTTAAGGTCTTTTTCAGGCATTGAACCATAGGTTCCATCAGTAAAGACAATCTTATTTGTCTCTCTCTTGTTTGTAAACGCTCTTACAGCGGCGTCATAGTTTGTTCCGTCGTATGGTCTAAAAATTGTCATCTTGTCAACATCTCGCTCTGTCTTTATTTCAATAAAATCTTTGGTAACAACACCTGCAAAAAATTTAACTTTTAGTGTGGAATTTTTTACAATATTTTTGAGTTGTCTTACAAAAGATAAAATCATTCTGTCGCTTACAGATGTCGAGGCATCAATAAGAACCTCAGTCTCGACGCCCTCGTCAAGATCATTCTCTTCAAGGCGGTAGGCATAATTGTTCTCGGCAATAGAGCGTCTTTGCGACCAAACAGTCTCAGTCTTTTCTACCTCTCTCCTCAAAATGAGTTTCCAGTCAATGATAGCCTTTGTCTTTCCAATATCTTTAAAGACCGAAGATTTGATAGGCGTCGTATGTTTTACTTGTTCCTGCTTTTGCTGAAATTTCTGTTTAGTTATTTCTCTTCGCTCCTGCCTGTTTTTGTTAAACTCCTCTCTCTCGTCAAGTTTAGCCTCATAGTCAGGGGAGTCTTGTTCAAATTTGTCCTTATCAAACTTCCAAAACTCATTTTTTGCACGAGAGTTGTCTTGCTCTCCTCTCTGCTTGTATCTGTCGTTTTGAGCATCATTTCTGTCATGCTCATGTATTGTAGGCGGATTTTTTTCATCCTTGCCGTCTTGCTTTTCCTGATTATCGCTTAAATTGTCATCATCATTTTGCTTGTCTTGCTTTTCATTATTATTCTTTTTCTTAACAATCTTGCTCGCTTTTTGAATAATTTTTTCCTTTATGCTTGCCTTTTTTTCTCTTTGAGTTTTCTTATCTTCTTTTTCCTTCTTTTCCTGCTTGTCTTTTTGAGAATTTTGCTCGTCTTGATTATTTTGCTCTTGTGTAGAGGAATTGCTATCTTGTTTGTTTCCTTTTTGTTTTCTCTCTTGATTTTTATTAAGACTATCTTCCCAAAGTGAGTGGTCATCTATGGTGTCTTGACTAAAATCAAAATCTTTGACTATGCTATCTTGCGAAGTAGGTGAGTTTTTACTATTTTGATTTTTATCTTGCCCACTTTTGATAGTCCCCTCTTGACCATTCTCATTTCGACCGCCACTTGAAGCATTTTCCCCACTTTGAAAAACGCCCTTATTTTGATTATTGCTTGAAGAATTTTGACTATCAGTTATCTTGTCTTGATTTTCCTTGCCATCAGAGTTGTCGCAACCAGAAGCATTTTGCTCGTTCTGTGAGTTTTTGTTGCCTTTGCCCTGCGAGTTGCCTTTACTATGCTCGTCATCTTTTCCATTTTCTGAGGAGTTATCTTGACTATTATTTGACTTGTCTTTACTCTGTTTGTCTTTTCCTTGTTTTTCCTCTTGCGAGTTTTCTCCGTTCCCTTCGCTTTGTCCCTGCTTGTTTTTATCACCATTTTTATCTTTTTCGTCAGACGGCTTATTCTCTTGCCCTCCTTGGCTGGAACCTTCTTGTTCTTGCTGAGGTTGTCCTTTTTGACCTTGTCCTCCGAAGCCATTGCCTTGTTGCCTCTGCTTTTCTTGATAGAGCAGGTCATAAAGTTCTTCAGAATTATATTTCAGTGCACCCTTTATGTTGATATAACCATTTGGAATAACAAACCCATCTCTTTCAAGGTTTGCATTTATTATAGCATCGGTCGCAATGTTCCACACATGACTATCTCTCATATTTCCGTCTCTGTTTTTCAAACGAAACTTATGCTCAAATTTTATATGCATAAGTTCATGTGCGACAAGGAAAATTCTATTGTCTAAATCAAGACCTGCAAAATAATCAGGGTCTATATAGATTGTCTTTCCATCAGTCCCAGCAGTATGATAGGGGAGATTGCTGTTATACTTAAATTCAGTCTTAGCAATCTGCGAGGCAAAACGAGGATAACGTGCAATTATCAACTTCTTTATATCTTCAATTAGCCCTAAATCACCTTTCATCTTCACTCCTACATATCAATTACAGCAAAACGGTAAATTTCACTTGATATGTCTTTTAAACTTTTTTCATTTTCAACGGTAAAAACAATAATACAATTGCTCGGCAAATTATATCCATTGTATTCTCTGTCTTTCACAAGTCCTACAAATCTGTCCTGTTGAGGTTTGTCTATCTTGTCTATGTTTTTGATAACAAAATAACAAATTTCATATTTCTTGCATTTGTCGTTTAATTTGTTTGCAAAAGGAACTTGATTTAAAAAACTATCACTTACACCTGCTTCCATGCTGACAATAGGGGAGAGCGATTTGTACTCGTCTGTTTTGACAATCACACAAACCGCCTTAGAATTTCTTTGCAAATCGATTAAGTCTTTGTTCACTTATCTACTCCTTTTCATCTTCATTTTGAAGGTCTTTAAGGTCTATCCCAAGTTTTTCTAAATACTTCTCCATATCAACCTCGTCGAATTCATATACCCAATAACCAAACTTATCACACTTGTCAATGGAAGTATATGTGCTATCATTGCAATAAACAGAATCCGCCTTATACCTTTTATCCCAATAATCTTCATCCAAATACGATTCTCCACTTGACCACTTTCTACCCATTTTATTAAATACTTTTCTTAATATATCTGATTGTTCTTTGGTAGTTGTGTGAATTGCTATCATCCGCTTCGCCTCCCAAAACTCATCAATGGTAATTTTATATTCCCATTTTTTCTGAGGCTTTGTAGGTGTACTATTTACATTTATGTTTGTTTTATCTCGTTTACTAAGATACTTTTCCATATCAACCTCGTCAAAGTTGTATACAGTGTGATAATATCCAGCTTCTCCATATCGTCCTTTATTGGAATAAGCAGTGTCTTCTTTGTGCGTTTCCCAAAAGTTGTTATATGGACGATACGATTTTCCACTATACCACTTTTTGCCCATTTTACGAAATACTTTCATTAAAATTTCGGCCTGCTTTTCGGTAGGTGTACGAATGGCCAACTCGTCATGTGAGTTCCAAAACTCATCAATTGTAATTTTAAATTGCCCATTTGCCTGAGGTTTTGCAGGAGTACTCCTCACTGTTGTGATTGTTGAACCTTGCTTGTCAAGATATTTCTCCATATCAACCTCGTCGAAGTTGTATACGGTGTGATAATATCCAGCGTCTCCATATTTTCCTTTATTGGAATAAGCAGTGTTAGCTTTGCAATCCTCCCAATAATCACTGTCTAAATACGAGTCTCCATCATACCATTTTTTACCCATTTTATTAAATACTTTCATTAAAATTCTAGCCTGTTCTTTGGTAGGTGTGTGAATTGCCAACAGGTTCCTTGACTCCCAAAACTTATCAATTGTAATTTTATATTTCCCATTTCTCTGAGGTTTTGCAGGAGTACTCCTCACTGTTGTGCCTGTTGAACCTTGCTTGTCAAGATATTTCTCCATATCAACCTCGTCGAATTCATATATGGTACTCACTCCTTTGTAAGATTCTACACTACCATAAATTCTGCTATTACTATAAACAGTGTTAGCTTTGCAATTCTCCCAATAATCACTGTCTAAATACGATTCTCCACTTGACCACTTTCTACCCATTTTATTAAATACTCTCAATAAAATTTTAGCCTGTTCTTTTGTAGGTGTGTGAATTGCCAACAGGTTCCTTGACTCCCAAAACTTATCAATTGTAATTTTATATTTCCCATTTCCATGTGGTTTTGCAGGAGCACTCTTCACTGTTGTGATCGTTTTTTTATCTTGCTTGTCAAGATACTTTTCCATATCAACTTCGTCGAAGTTGTATATTTTATAGTTGCCGTTGTTTATTTTGGCGGAGCCGTAACATCTATCATTGCAATAAGTAGTATTTCCTTTATACTCATCCCAACAATTAAAGTCCAAATAGGAGTCTCCGCTTTGCCATTTTTTGCCCATTTTATCAAATACTTTTCTTAATATTTCTGATTGCTCTTTGGTAGGTGTATGAATTGCCAACCTGTGTCCAGTCTCCCAAAACTCGTCAATAGTTATTTTGTATTTTTTCTTTGTGCTATTTCTTGACATTGAATTCTTGTCAGATATATTCTTATAGTCAGCCGTTTTCTCATCAGCCATATTTTCATTTTCGTGCAAACTTTCCCTTAGAGCATCTTTTTCCCACATTTCTGCGATTTTTTGCATTCTTTTTTCGTCATTTCCAGCCCAATACAAGTCATACACCGAAAGATATTCAGGGTCGCAATAGTCCCGTATAAAATCTCTTGCTTTTTCTAGTTGTTTTTCATCAGCACTCAAAAGCCCTGCAATATAGGCAAATTTTTCATTTGTGTCAGTCGGCAGATCTACATCTGTATAATTGCCACTTGCAATATCATCAATAGTCAGTACAGGGTAGTTATAAAAATCATAGAACTCGCTTGCCCACTCATCACGAAGTTTGCTTATGAGTGAGGTTTTAAGCAATTCTTCCACATCCTTACCAGCAAACTTGCCATTTTTCAAATCATCTTCAAAGCCATATAACATATTCGAGATAGAAACCCAGCCACGAGGGTCATTAGTCTTTCCACGACAGCCAAATTTATCAAGATTTATCTCGCCAACTTCTGGCTCTTCATAGAAATAACCTATCTTTTTTAGTTCATCACTCTTTGAATTTTCAAGATATTTGGTGAAGATATATCCCATGACCGCAGGGTGTACCTTTTCAGGTATAGCATATTCGGTGAGCCATTGACTGACCTTAGGTTCCATATCAAGCACATGGTCGAAACGTTTTTCAAGAGGCTCGGCAAGGTCCTCAGCAACAAGCGAGTACTTTTTTTGGTTGCCTGTTGCGACAACAACGGTGTTTGCAGGAAGTTTTAAGCCCTTTCCTGTCTCAACGAGTTTGTTAAGAACAAGGGTATAGACAAGCGACTGAATGGCAGGTTTGACATTTAAAAGTTCGTCAAGCATAATCACAACTCTGTCTTTTGCAGTCTTAGAACGCTCGTATATGGTGTCCGCTATCTCATATAGATACTGCACATTTTCAGCGACAAGTTTTCTCTCTTCATCTGTCGCACAAGCAAGCAGAGCCTGTTTTGCAAAGTCGGGCGGTATAGATTGACCTGTCTGCAAGTTCATAGAGCCAACTACTTTTTCAGGGAACATATTATTTGTAAGTTTGAGATAAATTAAGTCAGGATACAATTTCTTTATCCTCTCAGTTTTACCAATTCCAGATGGTCCACGCAGCAAAACAGATTGTCCTGCATCTATCCAACTCTTTATGATTTCAGTATCCGTCATAAGCCTACGCTCATCACTTGGAGTCCTGTCAGGGTTAAGCCTTTCAAGCCTTGACCTCTTGACAGGTTGTGGGGTGGTTTTAATCACCTCGATTTCTTCACTCACTTGTTCATTCTCCTCATTTATATACTTATTATTTTTATTTGCACTTGCCTGCATAGTAAGCGTGCTGTCAAAAGCTTCACTTATAAATCCCTTCCCTTGAAAATTATAGTTTTCTTCTGCTTTAAATTTTGCATTTCCGTTTCCATTGTCAATCTCGCTATAATTGTCATAGCCATTTAAAAATGCCCTAGGAATACTGTTCTGCCACATAGTGCTTTCAGGTGAGGCATCGGCATTGCTGAAAGGCAAACCTGAGATGATTGCCTCTTCTGTCCTCACTGAGATAACCTTTGCAGTACCTTTGCCGTCTGGGTTGAGTTCTTTTGGCAGTTCGTCATAGTTTTTTATCTTCCATTTTATAGGTTGAACCTCTGCCCACAATGGTGTGTTGTCGAGTGGCGGTAGCATTGTTCCATCCTTAAATTCAAAATCTTCATCATATCTCTTTACCAATACCCTTACATATTTTTTGCCTTTGTAAAGATATTCAACATTTTGTTTAAAATCATTGTTTTTGCTGTCAAACATACCTGTATAAACCTTGCCTGTTGCAGTTAGAGTTCCTGCATTGTATAGTTTTTCAAGTTCATCACTATTTTCTGCCTTATCCTGTGGGTAAGAGCCAAATTCAATAGTGTGATACAAAGTTTTTCCTTTTGTATCTTTAACAGGCTCAATTTTAAATTGAGTTGAGTTTTGTCTTGCTTTAATAATTGCATCCGCATCAAGATTTATAGTTGGACATATGGAAATCCATTGGTAGCGTCGACTATCGCTGTTAATATCACCTTTGAATGCTATTGTAATATTGTTTGTATCATCTTCTGCTGTGCGAAGGTAGTAGTATGTTGTAGGTCTATTGTTGTGCCCCCTTCTTTTATCACTGACAATAGCATTATTCATTACAGCATAGTCAGATGGGTAAACAATTCTTTCGTTATCAGTTGTTGTGTTTTCTAGTTCCTCTTTACTCTCCAAAAATACATAGTCATTTGTGGCAAAACTTGGGTCTCCTTTATGGCGTAACTCATCTGTATTTCTAAGTATAGTTGGCACAATAAAACTTGCAAGGTTTACTTTATTAGATGCTGGTCTTGCAATAGCGGTAGGCTTTGCCGACTTAATTTGAGGGGAGATTGTTGTTATGTTTTGGTCTTCAATCTCAAATGCAGATTGCAAAAATCCCTTATCTGTAAAATCTCCTCCACAATCACTTGCAAATTTAGGTTCTCCATTGCTTGTGATGTTGTTGGTATTTATTCCATTCAAAAAACCACGAATTGTACTGTTTTGATAGAGACAAGAGTATTTCTTTGAGTTGTCAAGGTTATAAGGAATTCCTCCCAAAATTGCATCCTCTGTTGAAAGGTTATAGGTGGTAGTGTTTTCCTCTTTTACAACCCACTTTATAGGTTTAACCTTTATCCAGACATAGCCAGGTTTTGCGTTTTGTGCTACTTGAAGAAAATCGAATATATTGCCTTCATATTTTGCAAGCACATATTTTTGACCTTTGAAAATATATTCCTCATCGGCTACAATGCCGTTCTTGCTAGGGTAATAATACACCTTGCCTGTTTTCTTTGCGTTTCCAATTCCTTGTATCTCAACAGAGGTTGGGACAGATTGAGGATACTCTCCAAATTCAATAACCTTATATTTTGTCCCATCTTTAAGTTGACTTTCATACATTTTGATTAAATCAGGATAGTCTTTCATTGCTTTTTTCAGTTTGTCTTTATCAAGATATATATAAGGTCTTAAACAATATTTCCCATTGTCATATTGATACTCATAATCTTGTTGATTTGTATATATTCGTCTTTTTGCAAAAGCACCATAATCACTTTGGTCATAAAACTCTCGAAGTAATAAGTCTGTTGAAAATGTTTTGCCTGTGCTAGATATATTATTATGAAAATTCCCACCTTTAATCATAGCGTAGACGGTAGGGTATACTCGTTTTATAATATTACTAGTGCCAGTATTTGAGAGATAGTCATCAATAGATACAGAGTCATTACAATTGACTGGTGTACCATTGTAAATTTCATAATTTATAGCATTATAAATAATAGATTTTAAATCAATTTTTGCCATATTTTCTCCTCTGTTTTTCAATAGAATTATAACATATATTTTTTCACTTGTAAATAGCCAATTTTTAAAAAATTGCCCTATATTTCACTAAAAAATTGGAAAAAATCAAAAAATATGATATAATTTATCTAAGTGAGGGGAATATGAGAATTGATTTTATGACTATGGAGAAGTGCAGGCGAGAACTTAAATACGCAAAAGATAGTCTGCAAAAAGGGTACGAACTTTATATGGAAGGCGACTTTTCGAATGCCATGTTTTATATAAACTCATCTAGTACCGCATATGAGTGGGTATATAAGGTAGGGGAAGTGTATAATGATGAACAAATTATATCCTTAGCAAGTGCAGGCATATTAAAGGTAAAAGAGATAGAGGACGAAATTAATTCAAATTTAGAAGTTGAAAGATAAGTTTTCAAAAAAAAGTATATTTTAAGCCTTTTTATTAGAAATTTTTGATAATGAAGTTTATTTTCACAATATTTTGTTAGTTACAAACAAGATATAGCATTTGTTTAAGAAGAAATTTTAAGAAAATAATTGCAAAAATGAAAAATATATGTTATAATAGAGGGGTTCAAAGCGAAAGCAAAAGAATGATGATGTCAAAAATTATTCAATAAGCAAGATAAATCAGTATTCAAAAAAAGCCACAGACAGATTTGTCTAAATAACTTTTACGAAAACAAAAATATGCAATAAAAATTTAAAGATAGATTTGTCTAAGAATGAAATGCGTCTGTGGTGAAATGGATATCACGTCAGTCTACGGAAGAGATGGTCTTGGGTTCGATTTTCTCCCATAAAAAAGAAGTCAAAAAACTTAATATGCGCCATTAGCTCAGCTGGATAGAGCGTCTGTCTACGGAACAGAAGGTCGAGCGTTCGAATCGCCCATGGCGCACCAC
>CALWJU010000023.1 GCA_944381105.1 uncultured Clostridia bacterium
CAGTGCGAATATTGCAATAAATATCACAGCAAGCACTAGTAAAAATAGCATTATCATTGCAGTCAATCGCCACCTATAACTTCTCTTGTACTTCTCGTCCATATTTCCCTCCCTTTTTATCTTGTGAAAAATCTTATAAAATAAACTTTATTTTTCATCTTTATTTTACCCTTCCCCAACTTTTCATGTCAAGCAATTTGGTAAAATTGTGCAAAATTTGTCAAAAAAGTCAATTTTTCTTTTGTTTAGTTAAACTTAGTTTTCTAAGTTTTTTAATCGAAATAGGTCTTATGTCTTCTCCTTTGCTTTGTCTTAGTACGTTTAAGCATATTCCTATACCTGCCATAAAGACTGAGACAGATGTACCACCGCTTGAAATAAATGGAAGAGGAAGTCCAGTAGGAGGAATAGAACCTGTTACGACTGCAATATTGAGAAGGGTTTGCACAGCAATTATAAAAGCCACTCCACTTACCAGCATTGCACCAAACCTATCCTTCGCCGAAAGAGCGATTTTAATCAATCTATACACAAGTATAAAGAACACTAGCATAAGAATAGTTGTCCCTACAAAGCCAATTTCTTCGCCGATAATGGAAAGTATAAAATCAGATTCAGCAAATGGCAAAAAGAGGTATTTTTGTCTTGAATTAAAGAGACCGACACCAAACCAACCGCCATCACCAAGAGAGTAAAGAGATTGAATAAGTTGAAAGCCTTCCCCTTGTGGAGATGCCCAAGGATCAATAAAAGCCAGAAGTCTTCGTAACCTGTATGGTTCAATCAAGATTAGGACTGGCACAACCGCACCAGCAGGCAGAGAGAACATAAGGGTATGCTTCTTGCTCATTCCTCCTATTATCAGCATGAAAAGAGTTACAAAAGCAATGCACATTGTTACACTCATAGAGGGTTCTAGCATAATTAACACGCACATAAACCCTCCAACTATTAAAACAGGCATAAGTCCTTTAAGTGTCTTAACTTTATCATGATTGTCAGACATATACCCTGCTATAAATATCACGAGAGCAAATTTGGCTATTTCCGATGGCTGAATAGAAAAACCGAGTATTGACACCCAGCGTTTAGCACCATAACTTTCCATACCAAGACCTGGAATAAAAACTAGGGCAAGCAATACAAAAGTTATTGCAATTATCCACCATTTGTATTTTTTAAAGAGATGATAATCACAAAAAGTAAAGAACGTCATAGCAACAATGCCTAAAACAACACCTAATATCTGCTTTAATAGGAAGAAATATTTGTTTCCATAATGATAATTTGCACTATAATAGGACGCACTATAAACCATTAAGCACCCAAATATGACAAGTGCCATAACCAATAAACAAATAATTAAAATATCATTACGACATTTCGATTTTTTCAAAATTGTCAAACATTATCTCCTTAAAAACCTCTCCTCTTGCCGAATATGAGGAAAACTCATCAAAACTTGCACATGCTGGCGAGAGAAGTATCTTTTGCCCCTCGCAAGCATTTACCTTTGCGTAATAAGTGGCAGATTTCATAGAGGGAAATATTTGAGATGAGTAGCCATATTTTTCTGCACATTCAGCAATTTCTCCACCTGCCTGACCAAAACAAATCAAATTTTCAAAATCATAATTTTTATTAAAAATCTCGTCATATGTCTCGCCTTTACTTTGTCCGCCTAATAGAAGCACAAGCCCTCTTTCTCCCAGAGAGTTTATTGCCGATAGCGTTGCCGAAACATTAGTGGCTTTTGAGTCATCAAATACATCTGCACCATTTACCTGACCTAGATATTCAAGTCTATGTGGTGGTGCTTTAAATGAAATTATTGCCTCTCTTAGTACATTTGGTTTAATTTTGAATTTGACCGAAATAGCAACAGCAGCCAAAACATTCTCTAAATTTTTTTGTCCAAACAAAGTGATGTCATTTAGTGATATTATTTTATTATTGTTGTAATAGATTGCGTTATTTTTAATAAAAACACCTTTATTTAGCAATTTTTTAGAAAAAAATGTTGTTTTTTTATCTATTTTTAAAATTTTTGTTTCTTCATCATCAAAATTTAAAACCACCTTTTGTTTGCCACCTGTTAGTATTTTTTCTTTAACACGTTTATATTCTTGATAACTACCATGTCTATCCAGATGATCAGGAGCAAGGTTTAATATACATGCCAAATTCGGTTTAAAATATCTTGAAAGTTCTAATTGAAAATTGCTGACCTCGACAATAGAGTTTGAGGTGTTACTACTTTTCAAAGCAACAGAGGATAACGGCAAGCCAATATTCCCGCAAACAAAAGTCTGTTTGCCTGCTTTTTTAAATATCTCTCCAACAAGAGATGTAACCGTCGTTTTACCATTTGTCCCAGTTATGCCTATAATTTTGCCTTTTGTAAAAAGATAGCCAAGGTCGAGTTCGCTAATGATAGGTGTTTTGCTCATTATAAAATGAGAAATTATCTGATTTCCTATCACCTTTATTCCAGGGCTCACCACTACCAAATCGTACTTTTTTAGTAATGGCTCTGTCTCAAAACTATAAACATTTGAAAAACGTTTCTCGTCATCATATATGCTCACGCATGCACCTTTCTCATGCAGTAGTTTGCAGGCTGACTGTCCGCTTATGCCCATGCCATATACTAAAACTTTTTTGCCTTTTAACCTAATCATATTACCCCTGTAACAAACATATACCCTATAAGCGAACCAAGTCCGCAAACAAGAGTTATTATTATATATACTGCCACAATTCGATTTTCATGCACGCCATTTTTCTCAAAATGGTGATGAAGAGGTGTCATTTTAAATATTCTCTTATGCGTCTTTTTAAAGTATAGGACTTGAATAATATCAGATAGAGCAGACAATACAAACATTATCCCTATTATTGCCATAATTAGTTCGAGCCTCGAAAACACAGCAAGGCTTGCGATAGCCCCACCAAGAGCAAGAGATCCTGTATCTCCCATGAATATTTTGGCGGGAAAACAATTGAAGACCAAAAAGCCTAACAAAGAACCAGCAAGAGCAAATGAAATTATAGAATAATTACTTTCACCAAGGAGAGCAACAATCACACCAAAAATTAATAGATAAACCATACTTACACCGCCAGCAAGTCCATCTAGTCCGTCAGTAAGATTTACCGAATTTGTAACCGCAACATAGAAAAAGACTATAAAAGGGATAATAAATAGTCCAAGGTCAATTTCAAAACCAAACAAATTGATGGAAGTTCCTATATTAAAATAAGCAAAAATTGCAAGTATTAGCGCCAGAGAAACCTGTCCTATTATCTTTTGATAAGGCTTTAACCCCTCATTTTTATGGTATTTAATCTTTATAAAATCATCAAGAAAGCCAAGGACTCCATATCCAAGCATGGCAAGAAGAATTAACACAGGAGTATAAAACTTACCCCTAATAAAAATCAGGCTTGCAATTATACTTGATAAAATAAAAATCACACCGCCCATGGTAGGAGTTCCACTTTTACCTGCATGCTTGTCCACATAATGCAAAATTGTTTGTTGAATATGAAATTTCTTTGATATTTTTATGACAGGAAAACCTATTATTAAGGCAAGAACAAGTCCAACTATAAAAACCAATAAAAAATCAAGCATACACCACCTCAAAATATATTTATTTAATATTTTGTGCAAGTATGCTTGAAAAAATTAATTTATATTGAATAAATGTTCTCTATTTTTGATTTTTGTTATTTATAAATTTCTTTTGCGCTATTCTCTTTCCTCTTCATCTAAACAATTTGCCAATTGACTAGGACTTTCTTGTTTGTTTTCATTGTCTATTAAACACATCTTTTCTCTATAATATTCATAGACCACATCAAAATCATTATAAGGATATTTTTCTCCTTTAATTTCTTGATATTTTTCTCCGCCTTTGCCAGCGATTACAATTGTTTCATTTTGATTAAATTTTTCAAGGGCGTATCTTATTGCTTCTTTCCTATTTTCTATAACCTTGCAATTTTTCACCACTCCATCAACTATATCGCCTATTATTGCATAAGGATCTTCATAGCGAGGATTATCGCTTGTCAAGATTACCTCATCTGCAAGACGTGAGGCAATTGTCCCCATAATAGAACGTTTTTGTCTATCACGATTTCCGCCACAGCCAAATATGGCAACTAGTTTGTTAGATGAAAGTTCTTTGGCAGTTTTTAATATTTTTTCTAGTCCATCAGGAGTATGGGCATAGTCAATCACAATGTTGTTGTCCCCCATTTTTATGACATTAAATCTTCCCTCGACTGGATTTATACAACTCATACCTAAACTTATCAATTCCTTTGGCTCACCTAAACTTCGACATATCGCAATTGAGGCAAGGGCGTTTTGAATATTATATTCCCCTATTAAATTGCTCTTAATTTTAAACTTCTCCCCCAAACACTCACAGTCAAAGGTTGAGCCACTGAAAGACTTTTGGATATTTTTTGCATTTACATCACAAAAATCACTGAGTCCATAGGAAATTACAGGTACTTTCGGGCGCAATAATAAACCTCGACCTATATGATCATCTCCGCATATAATTCCAAGTTTAACTCTATTTTTATCAAAAAGTTTAAGTTTGGCATTTGCATAGTTTTCCATATTGCCAAAAAAATCGAGATGGTCCTCGGTAATATTTGTCAGAACTCCTAGATCAAAATTTATACCATCAAGTTTATTAAGAGCAAGGGCGTGAGCAGAGGCTTCCATTACCACACATTCACATCCATTTTCTTTCATTTCTTTAAACAGTTTGTGTAGCATGTATGGATCAGGTGTGGTAAGTCCTGTATCCACCACTTTGTCGTCAATTTTCGCACCCATAGTTCCTATAAGTCCCGCCTTTACACCAGAGTAACGTAAAAGTTCATAGGTTGTCGAGGCAGTTGTAGTTTTTCCATTTGTTCCAGTAATTCCAACAATCTTTAACTTATCGCAACACCTGCCGAAAAAATTTTTACAAGCAAGAGCATAAGCACTTCTTGCATCTTCTACCACAACAACTCTCTTGTCATCACTCGGATGCTGAGAAAATATAACACTAGCACCTTTGTCTAATGCGTTATTTATAAAGTTATTTCCATCAAAGTTTTTCCCTTCAAGTGCAATAAACAAGTCCCCTTTACGTACATCCTTATCAGATATTTTTATATCACTTATTTCTGTCTCATCGAGAGAGGTGTCATAATTTTTAATTCTTATATCCTGTAATATGTGTGATAATTTCATTTTTTGCCTCCATTATTCCAATTATACTCAGTTATTAAAAAATTGAGTTATAGACGACAAATTAACTCAATTATATTAAATTATTGACACTAACACTAAAAAATCAATAAAAAGCGACAAAAGTATGTTTTTAAGTATTAAAGATTATATTATCGGAAGTTGTCGTCAAGCAGGGCAAAGCCATATTTGACAGCAACTGATGGTCATACATACTATGTGATGAGTGCTAAAAGCACACAAATTCGCAAGAATTTAATAAAATTTTGCGTTAGTAAAATTTTATCATCACTTAGTTTATAATATCGGAAGTCGAACTTGCTTGCAAGAGTGAGACTGATGGTCATACATACTATGTGATGAACACAATTTATTGTGTTTTTGCGTTTAGCAAAATTAAAATTTAACTTGCTTAAATTTTAACATCACGTAGTTTATATTTTAGGGAAGGACAATCAAGAAAAGTTATAGACAGGGATAAATATGGACTACCTCAAAGAAGACTTAAAAAACTTACTCAGTTGTAAGATAATATCGAACGTCGGAGAGGGCGAGAAGATAATGATTATGCAAAACTTATCTCGCCTAATTTTTTTGTGTCCAAATTTTGTTAGTGCAGGAAAGATTAAGAGAGGACTTGAATCTTTTGGTAAAAAGGTTGAGATAGTTTCAAGTGCGAGAGAGAACGAAGACGTTCATGACAAAAACCTCATGCCGTTTATCGAGAGTATAAATAGATATTTGCTCGGAGAAATTGATGCTCTCATCTTTTTGCCCTGCTCAATGATAATAAAATTTGACCTAAATAAGTTTAGGGCAATTGAAATAAAGAAAGACCAGACAATAAGACTAAATGACTTGATAGAAAATCTTGTGTCCTATGGATATGAGAGAACTAGTCTTGTCGCAAACCCAGGAGAGTTTGCATTAAGAGGAGATATACTTGATATATTTACGCCAACAGCAGAAAATCCATTTAGGATAGAGTTCTTTGATGACTTTGTTGAAAATATTTCTGTTTTTGACCCAAGTACGATGAAAAACATTGAAAAACTTGAAAAGACAATTATACCACTCGCTCTTTTACCACTTGGCGATAATGACGTGTTTGACCTTGATGGCAAGAAAATTCTTGATGAACCTAAAAGACTTGACGAGGAAATATCACTTTTAATGGCTTCCTATTCTGCTATGTCCTTTTACCGACATGAAAATTATCAAAATTTTGATGCCTTGCAAAGCAAAAGTGATATGATATTTGATAACTTTCAAACGATTAGACCTGACTATCACAATGAAAAGGTTGGTGAGCAAAGTTATCTTACAAATTTTATGCTTTTAAAACAGGATATAAACGATTTTATAAATTTGAAACAAGGGATAATTTTATTTGCTGGTAGTGATAGATACTGTAAAACTCTCTCCGATTTTTTAACTGAAAATGGAATAAATTTTACTTCATATAGCGGACAAAAGATTGAAGAGGGCAATGTCTATATCTCTTCTCTTGCATGTCCTTATAGTTTTTCATTTTTAAAAGAGGGTGTTGTCGGTATTGGATGTGATAGTCTATTTAGAAACACTCTTGCCACCTTTACAAAGAGTAAACACTCTGTATTTTATCTGCCAAAACTTGGCGATTATGTTGTACACACCTTTCATGGTATAGGCAAATGTATCAAGATTGAGAGGATGAAAATATCTGACGTAGAAAAAGATTACTTTGTAATCGAGTACAAAAACGGAGATATATTATATCTTCCAAGTGAAGAGGCAAACACCATATCAGCCTATATTGGAAGCGAAGAAAGTCCAAAACTTTCATCTCTCGGTGGCGGTGAGTTTACAAGGCTCAAACAAAGAGTAAGAGCAAGCATAAAAGAGATGGCTATAAACCTTGTGGAGATGTACAAGGCAAGGGAGACCTTGAAAGGCTTTAAATTTAAACGTGATGACTACTTAGAAAAGCAATTTGCCGACGACTTTGGCTATCAAGAGACGCCAGACCAGATAAAAGCAATCATGGACGTTGATAAGGATATGGAAAGTGATAAGGTTATGGATAGGCTTATCTGTGGCGATGTAGGTTTTGGCAAGACCGAAGTCGCTCTTAGAGGGGCTTTTAAATGTATCTATAATGGTAAGCAGGTTGCCCTCCTTTGTCCTACGACCATCCTATCGCAACAGCACTACATGTCAGCAAAGCAAAGGTTAGAACCTTTTGGCGTTCAAGTTGAGGTCATCAATCGTTTTAAATCGCCCTCGCAAATCAAAGAGATAATAAGAAAAACAAAAGATGGCGAGATAGATATGCTTATTGGTACACATAAAATACTTAGCGACAGCGTTGAGTTTGCAGACTTAGGATTGTTAATTTTAGACGAAGAACAGCGTTTTGGAGTGGAACATAAAGAAAAAATAAAGAATAAGCATAGAAATGTTGATGTACTTACTCTTTCAGCGACGCCTATTCCTAGGACGCTAAACATGTCGCTTTCTGGCATACGAGATATTTCTGTTATAGAGACGCCACCACGTGATAGACTTCCTATACAGACCTATCTAGCCGAAGAGAATGACCAACTGATTAAGGACGTAATAAATAGAGAGCTTGCTCGTGGCGGACAGGCGTTTATCATATATAATAGAGTAGAAAGCATAGAGGAGTTTGCCTCGCACATAAGAAAACTTTTGCCTAGTGCAAGTGTAGGAGTTGCACACGGTCAAATGCCAGAGAAACTCCTAGAAAATGTGATTGATAGGTTGTACAAGGGCTTTTATAATGTGCTTGTGTCTACAACTCTAATTGAAAATGGAATAAATCTTCCTCTTGCAAATACCATGATTGTAATCGAGGCTGATAGATTAGGACTAAGCCAACTCTATCAACTTAGAGGAAGAATAGGGCGTAGCGATAGGCTTAGTTATGCCTATTTAACCTATGTAAAAGATAAACATCTTACAGATGAGGCTTATAAGAGACTTGAAGCAATCAAGGAGTTTAGTCAACTCGGCAGTGGTTTTAAAATAGCCATGAAAGACCTAGAAATAAGGGGAGCAGGTAATATTTTTGGCAAGGAGCAACATGGCCATATTGCTAAGGTAGGATATGACATGTTCGTCAAACTGCTTGATGAAGAGGTTAAGGAGGTTAAGGGCGAAAAGGTTGAAATTAAAAACGACGTTAGGCTTGAAATATCGCTCAGTGGCTTTATTAGCGAGAATTATATATCAGACGATGAGCAGAGAATTGTATACTATACAAGAATAAGCGAAATATCCTCACAAGAGGAGGAGAAGAATATACTTCAAAGTCTTAGAGATGGTTATGGCGAGCCTCCACAAGAGATAATAAATCTTTGCCAACTTGCATATCTAAGAAACATTGCTGGTAATTTTGGAGTTACAAAAATAAGGGTAAATAAGTATGATATGTTGGTATTTTTAGACAAAAAAGAGGAAATAATAGACCAAAGACTATCAAAATACATCTCTGAATTTTCTGGCAAATTAGCCTTTGATAGTTCGGTTAAGATAAAATTTGACTGCTTGTGTTCGGTGGCGGAAAAAGTGAAAAGATTGATTGATTTCTTTGAAAAAGCATTAAAAGAGTAAAAAAATAACCAGATTGAATAAATTTTTTCTCGAAATGCTTAAAAATGTTTGAAAAATTAGATAATAATGTGTTATATTTAAGAGTACGAATATTGTTTAGCAATATGGAGAGACAATGAAAAAGAAATTTACTGGAATTTTACTAAGTTTTTGTTTACTTTGCATGGGCTTGCTTGCAGGGTGTTCTTTGGTTGAAACAGATTATGATAGATATTACAATCAAGTAGTTGCCGTTGTTGAAAATAAAGAAACAGGTAGACGTGAAGAGATAACAAAATTAGACCTTGTTTCTGGCTATTCAAGTTATGGATATACCTATGAGCAGTATTATGGCTATTCGAGAGAGGAAGCAGTAGAAATGACGCTTGAACTGCTTGAAAATAGGTTGATTACCATAATCACAGCCGAGGATGAATATGGCTATGATAGAGATGGAACAGGATTAAGCGACCTAGAAAAGACATACCTATGGCAACAAGTTGTAGACTCGCTCAATGAAAATTTAAACTCTTACTACGATAGCATTGTAGGAAGTGATGATGAAGAAGAAACAGACGAGGTTACCTTTGGGGGATATGATAAGACTGCAAAACTAGTTGTAGGTTATGATGAAAAGGGAGAAATCTACTATACAATTGAAAGTTTGGCAGAAAATGAGCATCCTCTTGATAATTTCAGACCAACAGTAAATAGAGACTTTAATGATAGCGAAGATAGGGCTTTAATATTTGAAAGTTTTAGAGATAATGTGATTGAATCTGATAGTGATTATAAACGAGCCTATCAAAATTATTTAAATGACCTCATTTCAAGCGAAAGAGGACAAAATTTGTCTGAGGACGCACCATCTGTTTTTGAAAGAGAGATTGAGAGGTTATATGATACAGCATATGAAAATTATCTGCTTGAACTTTATTCATATAACAATCGTCCACAATCAAATTCGACATCAATTACAGCATCTCAAATAGTCAATCTTTATGTTAATAAGGTAAGATCAGATTATCTACAATACAATATAGAAAATGACAGCGGATATGATGATGATGTTCAAGATAGTTTAAATGATATGTACTATTTTAACACTACAAAAGAGGGTGCTACTCAATTTTTCACTGTTGCAAATGTACTTTTCATGTTTACCGACGAGCAACAAGATGAATATGACCGACTGACAGAAAAGTATGAAAATAACGACGGTGGCTATACAAGAGTTGAATATGAAAAAGACCTTGATGCTCTATATTCACAAATCACTCCTGTTGTGCGAAAGTACAATGCTCAAACGGACGCATATGAGGAGATTGAATCGACTTTGACAGTAGATGACGTTTATGATATTATGTCTCAAAAACTTGACTCTGCTAAAAAAGAGGGTAATGTAAATAAAATAGGCGATACTATAAACGAATTTATTTACACATATGGCGAAGATACAGGTATGTTTAATGCAGAGTCAAACTATGTAATCGGTGTAGACTCAAATGGTGAGGCTGTTTCGAGTTTTGTAGACTCTTTCAATGAGGCAGGTCTTGAACTTTACAACAATAACGCAGAGATAGGAGATATGTCGGCTATTGTTAGGTCGGAGTATGGCTTGCATGTATTAATATATACAGGAAAATGTGAAAACCTCTTTGGCGATGGCATAACTCTTAATTTCACACTTGATGAAAGTGCTGTTGAAAAATTAAATGATACAAGGGTAAATTTGCTTGTTGACCAAACTTATTTTGATGTTCTTTATGATGAACTTTATACCGACAACTTTTCAAATTATGAAAATATGAATATTGAGACTTTGCGTGAAAATTATACAATTACAGTTTACTCAGGCAGATATTCAGACTTAATTGGATAAAATCAAATTAAAGATGCTTTTGAAATCGGACATAAATGGTATGTTTAAAATTTGTAATTGCGATAACTTAAAAATTATTTTAAAAAAGGTGTCTTTGCTTGACAAGGTACACCTTTTTTGATACTATATATACATGAGACAAAAAACAGGACAAAAAGATTTATCTAAAAAGATTTCTCAGCAGGAGAAAGACTTTTTTGTCCAAACAAATATAGATGATTTAGTAAATCAAAATATAGAAAAATCAGAAGAAGAAAAATTAGAGGATACTCTAATAAACGAGATAAAAGAAGAAAATAAATTTGAGGATGTCATTCAAGAAAACTCTGATGAAAAAGTGGTGGATGATAATATAAAAGAGTTAGAAGATGAAGAATTAGAAAAGACAAGAGAAAAACTTGTAAATATTGAGAATAAAATAAACGAAGAAATTGAGCGGACAAACAAAAAAGAAATTGAAGAAAATAAATTAACCGAAGAGGAAAAGAATAATCTCGACCAAAGGAAAAAGATAGACGAGGTAGAACAGTCTGTTTCAAAACAAAGTAGCAAAAAAAGTAAAATCATAAATATAGTATTTTTTATCATCAATATCTTTGTAGTAGCAGGCATACTTATCTATCAATTTTTACATGAGGATATGCCAGAAGGTGGACTTAATATCGATATTACCTATCTTCTTGTATGTATTTTAATATTTGGTCTTGTTTTAGTATTCGATACACTCTCGATAAGTTATCTGTTGAAAGTCTCGTGTGGAAAATGGAATTTCGGATTAGGATATAAGGTCGCAGAGATTGGCAGATACTATGATAATGTAACGCCTATGGCAACAGGCGGTCAGCCATTTCAAATATCATATTTAAAAAAGAGGGGAACACCTCTTCATACATCCCTTTCAATTCCACTTGCAAAGTATGAATTTCAACAGATGGCTTGGGTAGTATTAAGTTTAATTTGCCTTATAATATCCTTTACATCAAAGGGGTATGGTACGTTTGTAGGTGTTACAAGTATACTAGGCTTTGTATTCAGTTCAATAGTACTTTTCATCACGGTATTTTTGTCAGTCTGCAAAACAATAGGTCGTAAACTTGTTGTCAAAGTTTTAAAATTATTATATAAAATGAAGATTATAAAAAACTATGACAAACAGTACGAAAAAATAACAAAATATATAAGTGATTTCCAAGATGTTATGAAACAATATGCAAAATCTCCCAAAGATTTTATTGCTATGTTTTTAATTTCATCTGCAAAACTAATTGTAAATTACTCAATTCCTTTCTTTATTGTAAAAATATTTATTCCTACTTTACCAGGTAGTGAATATATAACTCTTTTTGTCATGTCTCTTCTCGTTGACCTTGCATCATCATTCTTCCCTCTTCCTGGTGGTACGGGGATGAATGAAATAAGTTTTACTGCTGCCTTTGGTACTGTTATACAAAATAGTGGAGTTCTTGTTTGGGTGCTTCTCGTTTGGAGATTATTCTCATATTATATTTATCTATTACAAGGTATGTTAATTCTCTCATACGATATGGCTTATGGGAATAGAAAATATCGTTGGCAAGTTAAGAAAAATGAACTTGTGGCAGAAAGTTCTATATTTAAACAAAATCAAATTGATAGATTTAGAGCAGATAGGGCAAAGCGTCGCAAAAAGCGGACATATAGATAAAAAATAAACACTACGATGCTTATATTAATTTTTAAGTAGCCTTTAAACTATTTTCAAGAATATTTACAAAGTTTTTATACAAAATAATATTATGAAATTTAGTAAAGAAAATTTTGGATGGATATTTTTATCGTTTGCTTTGTTAATATTGCTTGCAATATCTATATATTTAGGTGTAAGCGGTTGGTTTTTTAAGACTGACGTGTCTTATACTACTGATTTGACGCTTGGAAGAACGGTATCTACAAATATAAGCAAAAACCAAGCAAGCACGATATCTCTAACCTTTGATGGTTCATATCTGCCAGGCGAACGTCTCTCTCAAATTATTAGTGTAACTAATATAGATGAGGAAAGTGATATTTATCTTCGTGCAAAGGTGTATGTTTTATCTGGAAGTGGCGAAAATATAAGCATGGATATAGTGTCTACAGCAAACTGGACTTATAATCAAAGTGATGGATATTTTTATTATAATGACCTATTGCTATTGCAAAGCAAAGCGACTTTATGCTCACATGTTATAGTGCCAAATGAAAATTTGCAAGGCGACCATAAGTATATACTAAATGTAGTTTTTGAATCTCTATCAAGCGAGCAAGATGTTCAATCTCTTTGGGGAATAAATCCTATTGAAAATATTTGACAGATTTAGTTAAAATGTTTTATTATTGATATAACAAAGGAGAAAATAATGGAATCAATCAAACGTCCAATTCCGCCAAAACCACCTATAAAAAGTGAAAGTTTGCCACCAAAGAAGCCTGTCATAAAGAAAGAAAACAATGATGTGCAACCTCGGAATATCCAAATCGAGCAAAAAGTGGAGACAAAGCAGAGGAATGATGGACAGGTTAAACCTATAATAAAGGTTATTGACCCTGTCAAACGGGACAAGAACAGAAAAATATGGCTTTCTATTCTCATAACTTTATGTCTAATTGGTGCAATTGTGTGTTTTGTAATGCTTTTTATCTAAATTTTTGACAACAATCTACATAAAATAAAGAGTTATATAATTAAAATAAGTCAATCATTACGATATGAAAAAAATAATGATTGGCTTTTTTGTTTTTGTTATTTTAGCTTTTTCCTTGCAGTTTGTAAAAGTTAATGAATTTGATTTTTTAGATGGTTATAATAAAATTTTAATTGTAACCGAGGATGAACTGCAAAATCAAAGACTCCTTGCACAGAATGGAAATAATTATTACTATGAAATAAATGACATTGACAGTTTAAAGGAATACGATTACATAGGAGTTAACTTTTATTTTGATAAAACAAATTTATCCAAGTTGCTGGCTAGTTTTTCTAACATATATAGGGGCAAAGTTGTGGGTACGTACGATATTTATTATGGTTACAGTGTAAATTTTAAGGATAGCGTGAAGGTTGATGGTAAGAAAGTTAATGTACAAATTGTGCGTACTGAAAATGAAATAATAGTGGGATTTCCCTTAATTTTAACTGGCTACTAAATGAATTATTAAACAAAATAAAAATTATGTATAAACACATTTTTTTAGGCAATAAATGTTTCAGGAGGTAGTTATGGAAATAAAAAAAGAAAATAAGGTAGTTGATTTTCTCAAAAGGTATGGAGTCTATGTGGTTGTAGGCGTGGTAGTATTTGCAGTTGCTTTAACTTTTACGTTGCTTGCCACACTTAACAGTTCTGTGCAAACAGGTGTTGATAATGCAAATTTTGTTATGCCAATGACTGATGCATCTATTGTGAAAGATTATTCTGACACAAATCTCCAATACAATGAGACACTAAATCAATGGGAGGCACATATGTCTGTCGACCTTACATCTGAGAGTAGTGATGTCTTTGCAGTTCTTGGTGGAACTGTTACATCAGTTGACTATCAGTATCTCGATGGATACATTGTAACAATCGACCATGGTAATGGCTTTGTTTCAATCTATTCTTCACTTGCCGAGAATGTAGATGTAGAGGAAAATGACAGGGTCAGTGCTGGGCAAAAGATAGGTTCAGCAAGCGAAAGTGCATCTGGCGAACTTGAACAAGGTGCTCATCTTCATTTCACCTTAATGTTAAATGATGAATATGTTGACCCAAATGACTATTTAAACCTTCAATTAAAATAATCAATATCCTCAAAAAATACAATAATTGCAAAAATTATTGTATTTTTATTTACATATTTTTTCATATATGTTATAATACCAATGATGGAGGTTTTTATGGATACTTTAAATAAAGTTAAAGAAATAATAGCAGAACAACTTTGTATATCTACTGACGATATCCCAGACAATGCTAATATTGTAGAAGATTTAGGTGCTGACTCTCTTGACATTGTTGAACTTCTTATGACTTTCGAAGAGAATTTCAATGTTAAAATTCCAGACGAAAAACTAGAAGAACTTAAATCTTTACCACAGATCGTAAAAGTAATTGATGAATATACAAAGAAATAATAGGTGTTTTAATATTTGATAGGCATGCAAGTGCCTATTTTTTGTCAGAGAAAACCCTGGGATAATGGGTTCAAAAGAGGTTATACCTTTGATTAAAAATACCTCCTATGATATAATATTTTTGTAGTTCACGCAAAATATTATCATAGGAGGTTGTTGTCATGCATGACACTAATAGTTTAGCACATACGATCTTGTGCTCCATTTTTGGCATGCCTAAGAACAATCAAGTTTGGTGGTAGCCAAAATTCTACAAATTATGACATAAAATTTAATTTTATGACATAGTGTATAGAGTGGAGGCTTGCAATGAAAGAAGATTTAGAAGAGCGAATAAGAAGTGTGGCTAATCACATATTAAAAACGCACGATACCATCCGCAAAACTGCCAATATTTTTGGTTATAGTAAAAGTACAGTGCATTTTGACGTTTCAACTCGTCTCAAAAAACTAGATAGCAATCTCTATGAACAAACTAGAAAGGTGCTAGAAGAGAACTTCGCAGAAAAACACATAAGAGGAGGGCAGGCGACTAAGAAAAAATATCAAGAGCGTTATGAAGAAGAAAGAGAGTAACACTAGTGTCATGAAGATAAAATACTAGCATACAAAAAATACACTGTGTGATCTTAAAATTTAACCAAGTTAAATTTTAAATTTTGCATACGCAAAAAGCACAATAAATTGTGCTATCACACAGTTAGGTAAGCACCTACTCATGCAAATTTGCTTTTGATAAAAACACGGCAATAAACTTGCTTGATAGCGGTAATTGCTGTGTTTTTTATTCTAAATTTGATTGTTTGAAAAGAAGATATTGTCAATCTTATCAATGATGACTTGCTTAATTTGTTCTCTCCCACTTCCAAGATATTTTCTTGGGTCAAATTCGCTAGGATTTTCGGCTAGTAACTGTCGAACCTGTCCGGTCATTGCCATTCTTATGTCGGTATCTGTGTTTATTTTTATTATGTTATGCTCCTTAATTGCTTTGACAAGCAAATCTTTCGGTATACCATTTGCCTTGTTTACGTTGCCACCATATATATTAATTTTGTTGGTTAAAGATTGTTCGACAGTGGATGCTCCGTGAAGGACAAGTGGGAAACTAGGCAAAAGTCTTTCAATATCTTCAAGGATATCAAAACGTAACGTTTTCTCACCAGAGTACTTGTATGCACCATGACTTGTGCCTATGGCAATTGCCAAAGTATCAACATTGGTTTTATCAACAAATTCTTTTGCTTTAAGTGGGTTGGTGTAGTGTTGAAAATTATTTGATACACTATCTTCAACGCCTTTAATTTGTCCAAGTTCTCCTTCTACAAGAACGTTTTTGCTGTGAGCATACTGGCAAACTCGTCTGGTAACTGCGACATTTTCATCGAAAGAGAGAGCACTTCCATCAATCATAACACTATCAAACCCTTTGTCAACTGCCATTTTGCATACCTCAAAACTTTTTCCATGGTCAAGATGAAGAAAAATGTGAGGATAAATTTTCTTTCCAGCCTCAAAAAGATAGGTTGTAAATTCTCCCATATAGCATAAAGCACCTTCACTAACTGAAACAATCATAGGCGACAACCTTTCCTTTGACGCCTCAATAATTCCTTGCAAACTTTCCATATTGCAAAAATTTATTGCACCAAGAGCAAAGTGATTTTTTAAAGCCTTTTGAATATAATCTTTTAATTGCATATTTTTCTCTCCAATTCATTTTAACACATTTTTTTGTTATTACAAACATATTTATATTGAAAAGAGGTGGATATGAAAAGAAATTTTAGTTTTGCAGTCTTAGGATTGTTTTTGATTGGATTTTCATTTGTTTTAGCCAGTTGTGGTGAGGATAGTTCGCCTCAAAATAACATTAGCGAAATAACAAAGATTTATTATAAAGGCGGAGGCAATGGTGTGGAAGGCTCAATAAGTGTGGGACAGAGAGAAGAGCCATACAAAATGGATGGTATTCATAATGATTTGTGCGATTTTTCTCTTGTGGTGGTACAATTTGATGAGCAGTTTGAGGAAAATGAAATTGAGGTAAATTTATCTATAAACGGAAATTTGCAGACACTAACAATGTATTTTAATCCTCTTTCAAATTCATATATGGCAGACTTGGGCTATCTAATAGGCAGTAACGACCAAATAAACCTTTCGTATAACACATATTCACTAGATTTTTTTAATGTCAGTGATAGTTTTTCGGTATCGTATAGCGAGGCAGTTGATATAGCACTTGACAATCTTGACATGCAAGAATACTATCAAGATGGTGTTTTTAAAGGAGAATGTTATTTAAAAATATTGAGCGAAAAGGATAGCGACCTTGAAGATTTATTTTGGATTTTTAGCGTAGTAGGTGAAAACGGCAATGTAAAAAACATTGTGATAAATGTAGAAAATGGCGAAATTTTATCATAATACTTTCTTTTGATTGCAAAGAAGATGATTTTTTGCTATAATAAAATTATGAATGATACAAAAATTTTGCAAGAAAATGCCATTGTCGTGGCGGTTTGTACTAAGAAAGGAGATGCACTAAATCGAAAACTAGATGAAATAAAGCGTCTGTCTTTTTCGGCGGGTTTAAATGTTGTAAAAGAGTTTTATCAAATAATTAAAGATTTCAATAAAGCCACAGTCCTCGGTAAAGGCAAGGTAGAGGAGATAAAAAATTATATATCCTCTTGCAGTGAGATAATAGATGTAGTTATTGTTGACTACGCTCTAAGTGGTTCTCAAATGAAGAATTTATCAAAAGAATTTAATGTAAAAGTCATTGATAGGGTGGGGCTTATTATTGACATCTTCGCAAGAGGAGCAAAGAGTAGAGAGGCAAAATTGCAGGTAAAACTCGCTCAGGATTTATATTTGCTTCCAAGACTTAGTCAGATGCAGGGTACAAGTGGTCGATTTGGCTCGGCAGGTGTAGGAATGAGAGGTCCAGGAGAGAGTAAACTTGAACTTAACAGACGTGTCCTGGAAAAAGAGATGGAAGCGCTTAGGAAACAGATTGAAAATATTAAAAATCAAAGGCAAATATCAAGAAAAGAGAGGCTAAAATCACCTCTTCCAAAGATTGCCCTTGTTGGATATACCAACGCTGGCAAGTCAAGTTTATTAAATTGCCTTGTGAAAGAAAATGTCTACTATGATGATAAATATTTTGCTACTCTTGATACGACATCTCGAAAACTCTATCTCGAACAAGGCAAGTATGCCATAATTACAGATACAGTAGGTTTTATTTCCGACCTGCCACATCAACTTGTTGACGCCTTTTCTTCTACACTTGAAGAGGCTAGCGATGCCGATTTAATCTTGCATGTGGTAGATATTTCACTTTCAAATGTTGAAGAGGGAGAAAAGGAATATCAAGCAAACATGAGCGTTACAAATAAATTGCTTGACGAACTCGGAGCAACAAAAAATAGGGTAGTCGTCTACAATAAATCAGACCTACTTGACAAACCTATACTTTTAAAAGAAAACGAAGTGCTAGTATCAACAAAAACAAAGAGGGGTATTGAACTTTTAATAAATAAAATAAAAGAAAATTTATTTAAAAATGAGTAAAAATGTCAAAAAAATTAAAAAAAATAAAAGTATAAAAAATATATTTTAAAATAAAAAATAACAATTTTTTTAATAAATCAGCAAAAAAAACGAAAATTAGTAGATTAATATATCATTTTTTATCGTTATAACAAAAAAAATTATTATAATAACAAAAAAACAATTTATTATTATTTCAAATTAATATAAAAATAGTGGCATTAATTTACCACTATTTTTTCAAGTTTTAAAGACTTTAAGTTTTTTATTTTACATTTATGATTTTTATTTATTTTTTTTAGTATCTTGAAGATAAACCTCGTTTAATTTTTTTACAAGAAAGTCTACATCAACGTCATGAACAAATGCAGCCTCTTCAACCGTCTCTTCAAGTCCTAAATGACAAAAAATGCAGTGCATACCAAAGCCTAGGAAAACCTCTCCTAAGTTTTCGTCAAGTTGTAGTACGTCGTCTATAATCATATCTTTTGTAATCTTTTCTATTTTTTCCATGTACTTATTATACCACAAATAAATTAAAAATCAACAAATTTATATGATTTTGCTCTAATTTTTAATAAAAAAATAAATATTTTGTTTAATTTTGTCGATTGTTCATAAATAGGAATTAAAAAGTATAACTTATAGCATGGAAAAAATATCAAATTATATATCAAAAAAAGTTATTTCACTCGATGAAGGTGAAAATATAGGCTACATCATTAATGTGCTTTTTAGTGATGAACTGTCATCCCTTATTGGTTACATCGTGGTAGATGAGGAAAGCGACCGATTATTTATCATTGATAGGGCGGACTGCAAGGCGGTAGGCGATGATTGTATTATAATTTCTTCATCAAGCGATCTAAAAGTATTCTTGGAAGAGGAGAGTAATAATCCTATTTCAAAACAGGTATATGATACCTCGGGTTTGTATTTGGGTAGAGTTATTGATGTAATGGTAGAAAGTGGTAAGGTAAAACGCATAATAACAACTAAATGTGAGTTTTTTAGGAAAAATATAAGGAAAATAGGCAAAAATTACTTAATTTATGGCAATAAAGAAAGAAAAAAGTTGGGAAAAGCGGATGTGTTTAAGGTAGAGACCGATAATCTTCCAATTGTAAATCTTCAAAAGAATGAGGTTCAAACTAAACCTTATAGGCTTCTCGCAAATCAAAACTCTTTGCTTGGTAGGACCATGACAAATGACCTATACGGATATAATAACGAAATAATAGCAAAAAAATACGACATTATCAATCAAAATATAATAAATAAAGCAAAATTGCACAATAAACTTAATTTTTTAATTTATTATAGCAAATAAATAAAATATAAATGAAAATAATAAAAAATTTAATAAATTATAATCAAATCAATAAATAAAAAAGTTTATTGATTTTTTTATTTTCTATATTTTGTTTCTATTAATTTATTATATATAATTTAACTTTATTTAAAAAATATGTAAAATCTCGTACAATCGTTTGTATTTTTGCACTAAATTGTAGTAAAATAAATTAGCGAGGTTGATATGGTTAGAATTGTTCCTAGAAGAACAAAAGTTAAACTAGAATTTGTTAGAGGTTTTACCGCAATTGATTTACTTCTTGCTGCAATTGCTGTTGTAGTATTGATTGTTCTAATCGCCTCAAACTTTAATGGTAACATTTGGGTTGCAATCATATGGGCAATCTTTTCTATATCTATGTTCTTTAAGATTGCAGATAGTGATAGGTTTTATATTACCATAACGCACATTGCAAGATTTTCTATGCAGAAGAAAAAATACGAGAAATCACCAAAGAAGGGAAAACCAAATATAAAAAATATAATACCATTTGAATCTATTTATGGAGATAGGTACATATCATATGGCTCGTACTATGCGGGAGTGCTTGAAGTAAAACCTGTTCTTTTTGACCTTCTCAATGAGTATAGCCAAAACAACCTTATAGATATAGGTTTTGGAAATGCGTTAAGGAGACTTGACGATAATCAGGTCTGCGAAATTGTCAAAATTAATAAGGCAATGGTTCTTGATAACTATGCCTATAACGAAAATAGAAAATATGATAGGCTTCTTGACCAACTTTACGAGAAACAGATGACGCAAGATGAGGTAGATGCGAGGACACCAATCCTTGAAGAGAGAATTGCTTTTCTTGAAGATAGAAATAGAGAAAATAAAATTTATAAAGACTACTTCTATCTTGTGGTGCTAGGAAAGGAACTCGAAGCACTTGAAAACACAATAAGTGGTATGGCTATGTCGCTTTCCTCATCTTTAACACCTGTTACAACACATAGGCTAGTGGGGAGTGAACTTGCAGTATTTTTAAGAGCCAACTACAATAGAGAATTTAATGAGCGAGACCTTGAAACTATACCATACACTGAGTATATAAATTGGGCTACTCCTGATAAGATTAAGTTTTCCTCAGCAAGATATAATATTGATGGAAATTACTATCGAACCTATGCAATTACAGAATATCCTTTACAAGTTGGTAATGCTTGGGGTGCGTCATTCTTCCTGCTTGACCGAACAAAAGTTGTAATGAAATTTCAAAAAGCACCAAAATATGACTCAGAGAGAAAGATAGATAAAGCTATTATGGATATGGAGACCAGACTTTATAAAACTGGGCGTAGTAGTACACGAATTGAGATTACCACGCATCTGCAAACTTTGAGAAACTTACTTGCTGAACTAAAAAATAACAATCAACAACTCTATGATGTAAACACTTTTATTACTTGTGAGGAGTCGGCAAGAAAAGACGTTAAAGCGGTGTTAAAACAAGAAGGTTTTAGATATAGCGAAATGTTCGCTCGCCAAATAGATGCTTTTATAAGTTCGGGAATTTCAATGAGGGATAATATAAAAGAACTACAAAGAGGTATACCTACATATACTCTTGCTGGTGTCTTTCCATTTATTTCCTCTGAACTTCAAGATGAAAATGGTATATATATCGGTGATAATGCCTATCCTGTGTTTATTGACTTTTTCAAACGTGATCCACAGAGAGTAAACTCAAATATGATGATTATTGGGAAATCAGGTTCTGGAAAATCTTTTGCCACAAAAACCCTCCTTGCAAACTTTGCAGCAGACAATACAAAGATATTCATCTGCGACCCTGAAAAAGAATATTCTAAACTTACCGATAGTTTAAAAGGAAAACTTATAGACGTTGGTTCATCTCTTCAAGGTATAATCAACCCATTCCATGTAATTCGAGCACTTGATAGGGATGAAGATGACAAGAATATAGAAGATGATGATGAAAAGGAAAGGCAAGACGACTCTTTCAATCAGCACTTGCAGTTTTTGGAACAATTTTTTAGAACAATTCTTGAAGGTATATCCTCTGACGCTTTTGAAATAATAAACTCTCTCGTGCTTGATATGTATGCTATATTTCATATTGATGAAAACACAGACCTAAGAAATCTTAAACCAACTGATTATCCTACTTTTGATGACCTCTATGCTCTTTTGCAAGAGAGGTTAAAGACAGCAAAAGAGGAGTTTACATTAAATAATCTTCGTGTGGCAGAGGCGTATATTCGAAAGTTTGCAAAGGGCGGACGAAACTCAAACCTTTGGAATGGTCCAACCTCAATTGAGACCAATGAAAACTTTGTGTGTTTCAACTTTCAATCACTTATTGCGGGTAACAACGATATGCTTACCAATGCACAAATGCTTTTGGTGTTCAAGTACATAGAAAACGAAATTATTAATAATAAAGATTATAACAAGTTGCACAACACCAATCGTAAGATTATAGTTGTTGTAGATGAGGCACACACATTTATAAACCCTAAATATCCTATTGCCTTAAACTTTATGACAGCAATGGCGAAAAGAATACGTAAGTATGGTGGTATGCAGATAGTCATAACTCAAAATATAAATGACTTTGTGGGTTCAGAAGAGATAAAAAGACAATCGACGGCGGTCATCAACGCTTGTCAATATTCACTCATCTTTTCCCTATCTCCAAATGACGTGAACGACCTTATAGAACTGTACAAAAACTCAGGTGGTATCAATAAAGAAGAACGAAACCGTATTGTTTCTGCACAAGTAGGACAGGCGTTCGTTATAACGGCACCAACTGCAAGAACAATGGTACAAATACATCCATTAAATTATGTAGAGTCGATTTTCAAAGATAAAAATGAATAGTAACAAAGGAAGGTTATATGACAAATTCTAAAAAATTAAGTATGTTTATATTTAGTTTGCTACTTGTCGTTGCAAGCCTTCTTTTTGTTGCGTGTGGAGAGAATGATTATTCTAATGTTTCAATCTCCTCATCACAAGAGACAGTTGAACTTGTTGTAGGAGAGGAAAATTCTCAAAATATTACTTTTACAATAAACAATCCAGTTAGAAATATGGAGAGCGGTTTTGTTGTACAAGCCGAGGATGACGGAGTGTATAGTGTGCAATTACAAAGCAGTGTTTCATATTCTAGTACTTATACTATTACTGGATTAAAAGGTGGAACATCAACAATCACAGTTAGAACAAGAGAGGGGAATATTAGCAAGAGTGTACGAGTCAATGTAAGACAGTATTCAGATGGTCTTACTAGTGCAAGCAATTCTCTCTATGTTTCACTATCAAGTGAACTTATTCCATCATCAGCCGATTTTGTATTCTCAGATAACACCACTGAGCGAGACCTTAATTACTATTTTTACGGACAAGTAAATAGTGATATTTCTCTTGATGATGTAATAGAAGGAGAAAATTATATAAATCAATTTGTCAGTGTAAACCTAATAAATTTAAACTCTTTGCAATATTTAATATTTGAAGATGAACAAGGTGCTCTCTTTACTCTTGGGCAGGGAGAAAGTGTTTCAGACAATATAAAATATGATTTTATTGAAGTAGAACTAGAAAATGGTCAATATTTACTTGATGAAAATGCTTCCTCAGTGATGCCAGGGCAAAGATTTTCTTTTATAGCAGTCAATGAGAACATTTCAGGAGAGCCTTTATATTGCCAGCGAGACTTTATTGTTATAACTGATATTAATAGTGAAAGTATCTCTCGTGATGTAGGATATAGGATAGTTGGGTATAACTATACACCTGGTTCTGACTATTCATATAAGTTGCCAGAAAGCGAGGGTAGTGATATAACCTTAATACCAAATTATACAAGTACAATAGAAAATGGTGTGTTTATCGGAGAAGAGGTCAATTATGTTACTGCCTATGTTGAGGTAAGCATAAATAGTGATAGTGATTTGTTAAGGGTATCCTCTTCAACTGAAAATGTAAATGTTATCAATACACTTTTGCTAAGTGATCCTATTAGACAAAATGGAGTTACAACATATTATTATCAAATAGATTGTGCAACCAGCCAAGGACAAACAACAAATTTCAATCTTACTTTCTACTATGATGGGTTTGAGGATAGCGATGATGAAAATGTCAACTTTACATATTCAATACCTGTAAATATAAGAATAATTCCTACAAATGTTTTAGCAAATGATATTGATTTGTTAAATTCAGAAGAGGTTTTTACATTCTATGATATTTATTATGGTGATTATGGTTGGCAAAGGTTTTTGTTTACTTTAAATCCTGCTAATGCTGAATATGATAGTATTTCAATTGACCTTACGAATACTGATTTGGAGTTGAGATATAATGGCAGTGAGCCTTATAGAGACCAAATTGTTGAAATAGATGATTTATCAGAGCCTATTTATTTAAGAGGAATTGATGGTGCGAATATTACAGATGAAACACAAGCATTGCCTATTACATTAAATTTCAATGTTTTGCAAGAGGATAGCATTGAGGTAAATCTGCTGTATGAAATAGTTCATGGTGTTACCGATTTTGATTATACAACAGATGACTATCGAAGTGGAATATACGTTGATTTAAATGGTGGCGACGTTGCTTTTACCGATATCTATGCTGATGTGTCTTTTAGTAATGCAGAGATATCACTCAATAATAATTCTGCCGATGTTGCAAATATCTATTTTGGAAACCCTATTTGTACTCAGCAAGGACAGGTATATTTGCTTAACTTAATGATAGAACCAACAAATGTAGGCACAGGAGTTTATACAATTACACTAGATAATGGTAAGACTCTAACGATAACAATTACTGTTGTAGAATCTCTTCAAAATGTCTCTATTTCTTCACAAAATGTACAAAACACCATAAGATACATTCAGCAAATTGAAGATGAAGATTATCCATCAACACTTTTATATGTCTACAACAATGGAAATAACTCTTATTTTGACGTTTCAGTTATGGCAAATGGAGGTTCAAATGCTATAAATAGCGTACAATTTAGTTTTACCTCACAATTAATTCGACTTGATGGAGCGACCAATAATAATAAAAATTTCAATGTCTATGTGCTTGCAAATGGTGCGTCTACACTTGAACTTAGAGTAAGTGGTTATGCGGTCAATAACTTCCGCAGAGAGTCTATAACTATATTATATTATATAGATATAATAGGATTTAGTTATATAGATAATTTAAATGTATATAAAGAACATGACGGCAGGGGAGATTATATAGACGAAGATAGTGATAACGAAAGCATAAGAAATTATGGTGTAAGTGCTGCCTATGCAGATGTTTACTCAGGGACTAACAATACAGATGCAAGGAGTGCGACTTTCAATGTTACAGTATCAAATGATGATGCCTTCTTGTTCGCTCTTCCTTCTACAATCAGAGGTGGAGCTATTGAGTATGCTGAGCAATCATTTAGCGTAGACTTTATCTATTGGGAAACCGATTGGACTTGGGGAATTACTAAGGACGGAACAAGTGTAGATATAATGTATTTCGAGGAGGGTGGTAGCAATATCTATACTCTTACAGGAGTTGGCACTTTTGATACCTCCACAATGACCTTTACTGCACTACCTAGTGTAGCAGACCAGCGAAATTTTAAACTTATTGCACATGTTAGACAATATGGGCGAGTTTATTCCTATACAATAAATATTAGGGTATCTACATATGAGGATGTACAACAAATAACATTGCAAGAATCAATCACTTCACTTGAATTTACATCAACAGAAAAGACTCATTCTCTAATTGCATACGCTACAAATCTAAATACTGCAACAAATGCAGAAATTACAGCATTTATTGAGGGCGGAGTAATTAGCGTTTCAAATGGAGATGGCACAACATCTACTTATAGTATGTTTGATGAAAACTCTATCGTTTTTGTAGAAAGTGATGGTAGATATCAAATTATTTTAACAGTAAGTGAGCAATTTATAGAGTTTGCAGAGTCTTATGATGGGCAGATGAGTGCAACGCTAATTATTGTTGCAACCGATTGGCTGGATGAAAATGGCAATATTTTAACAAGTTATGAAAATGTTGTGATAGAAATACCTGTAAATTTTGCTAATGGAACGCCTCATGCAAGATTTACTATTGAAGATGCCGATGACTTACTTAATATGAATTTAAGTGCACATTATCAAATAACCTCTTCAATAGACGTGTCGTCTATTAGTGCAAGTTTGCCACTAGGAACTTTGTCAGGCTCAATAATAGGTACAGGACAGTACGCTGAAATAACAGGAATAAATATCACAAAAGCTCAAACTTTAACAAGTGAAAATGGCTCATTTGACTATTATGGGCTATTTACCAGCATTGCAGAGGGTGCTTATATTGAATATATAGCCTTCTCAGGAGAACTTAACGTAGGGAGTGAAACAAATTTTGCACCACTAGGCAGTTATATAGGACTTGTTGCAGGCGTAAACTATGGTGATTTAATAAATATTGGTGTTACGTTAAATAGTTCATCTGTTTATATCACAAGCGGATATGTAGGCGGGGTAGTTGGATATAACTATGGCAATATATTGCAAGATTATACCTTGTTTGAAGACGATTCTTCTGTAACTAGAAGTTTGACGGCATCTCAACTTGAAAATGCAAATAATGACGAAAGTATTGTAGGTGCTGGTAGGTATAGTTATGCTGGTATGAACCCAAAAATCTTACTATACATGAATGGTACTGTTACGGTAAATTACCTTAACAGCAATTTCAGCAGTGAGACATATATCGGCGGTGTTAGTGGAGCAAACGGCGGACTTATAAGGAAAGTCGATTCAACTGTTTTGAATTTTACAGGTTATACTAACTATATGGCCTATGCTCTATTGCAAGCAAATCCTATCTATTCCTCACAGGTAACAGTAACCACAAATATTACCTATGTGGGAGGGCTTACAGGATTTAGTACATCTTCAAGCACCATAGATAGTGGATATAATTTGTATAGAGATTCTGTTGTTACTTTGACAAAGTATTATAATTATGTAGGAGCGAATTTAGATAATACCGAAAACGACTATAATGCAGGCAAAGGTATTGTAGTTGGTGGAGAGGTGCGTGGATATGACTATATAGGTGGAGTTGTTGGCTATATTGAAAGTGTAGGCGATAGTGGTATGCAGAGAAACAACTTTACAGGTATTACTTCAAGGACCAATGTAAGAGGCTATCTTGCACAGGTATCGGGAGCGACGACTGCACAGGTAGCAGGAATTGCAAATATTAGAAATACCACATATCTAAATACTGCATTTGCTATGCAAGCGGTAGATAGTGGCAATTCTGGTATAAATGCTTCAATGATAGTTTTATATAATAACTCAATTGTAAATTCTTATTTTGATAATCCTACAACATATCAAGCAAATTCTGATAAACTTGCTTTTGGCAATTTAAGCGGAAACAACGTGGATATTATGCAGGGGGCTGACAGTGAAAGTGGTAAACCATATACAAATGTATACACTTTCAATATATCACGAGAACAAATAGAGATACCTGATGGTCAGTCTAGCATGACAATAACAAGTTTTAATAGAACAAGTTATTATGGCGATTTCATTATAGCGGGAGACAATGGTAACACACTTTTAGGACAGTCCTTCTTTACCCTAGGCGATGATGAATTGTTATCTGTAAATGCTAAGTATAACAATAGATATATAGCAGATAATGGTACAGGACGACAAAATATTTACTATATGTTCTATTTTCAAGCCATGACTGATGGCAGTCAAGACTATCAGTCTTTGCTTGACGAATATTTAAATTATGTTGATTTTAATAGCGTTCTTTATCCATTTACAACAAATGGAGAGATTACTTTTACTTCAAACAGTAGGGATATATTGACAATAGACCAAAATGGCAGAATTAATGTAAAATCAACAGGGCTTGCTCAGATAACAGCAACTAGCGTGCTAAATTCAAATAATGCTCTTGAATTTTATATTTATGTTGTAAATTATTTCAATCCTGATGAACCATCATTTACTCATAGTGATGAGGAAGATTATCAAGAGAATTCAATAATTTATCCAAATGGTTCATCAAACTCTACTCCTATTAATAATGTTACAATTAATATGCGAGGAGAAAATAGTACAAATTTCTATGTTAGGCCATTTTATTCATTGAATTTGGAAATTCTAGATGTCAATGGTGATTATCACACTTTCCAGTCTGATCAATCGGGTATGGTATTATTCAATAATGTAGTATTTAATCTTGCTCAAAATACATTAGTTACCGCAGAAATTACTCAGATTTCAAGACAGGAAGGTGATGATACGGTTGATGCTATGGATGAACTAGATATAGATATTACAGGTCAAAATATTACAATCAGAAGAAATTCAGAAACTCTTGAAGCGGACTATAAATTGACAATCGTGCCAAAACTTACTTTGACAATGACAGAGACTGATAATTATGGAAATAGAAAAGAAGTTACCTATTCTTCGTCAGTGAACAAAACTCTGGATAATGTAATAATCAATTATAGACATGGTGCAACAAATATAAATAATACAAGGTATAACAATGTTCCTATTATATCAAGTCAACAATTAAATGAGGTTATAGTAGTTAATTCAACGGCGGAAGAGGATGAACCATATTATTATATAGTATCTCCAAACGGCGAAATCTTACAAGGAGATGAAGAACTTTCAAGCATTTTTGCACTGGAATATCTGTATGATAATGAAGATGGTTTGTTTAATGTGTCTTTTACTACATATGAAAATAATCAAAGCAATCTATCTGCTCAACAATTTGGACTAACTATCACAATAAACAAATTCAGCCCTCTATATTTAGATAGATATAATCAAAATATCTATGGAGATTATACTATTTACATTTTTGCAAGTTCTAACACATTAGTCTATACAACATTTGTAATTAATTTTGAACAGACAAATATTATGTCAGTGTCAATAGATAACTATACAAATATTTCCGAATCTACTGGTTCTGCTGGACTCTCCTCTACGTCTGAGATCGCAGTGCCTGGCGTAACAGGACTTCTTTCTATTACAGTATCACCAGATGATAGTGATTTTGACTATATCTTAATTGAAAATGCTCAATCAAATTATCAATCAGGAAACTCAGTTGCTACATTTGGTCTTGTTGCTCGAAATGCAAACACGCTTGGTTCGTCAAATATATTTAGTGATGAGACAATATTAGGCTCTTCGACGACAACAGGAATAAGACTAAATCTTGAAGATATCATTGATGTTTATGGCAGTCAAGAGGAGGGAGAAAACCTTTATTATACGTATAATGGAGTAATTTATATAAAATACGACTTAGGCTCGTATAATGTAGTAGACGGAAGCACAACTACATTTGTTATATCGCTTGTCAAAGATGGTGTAGTTTATACAGTCAACAAAAATCTAACGGTAAGATTGCAAAACTATGTTGCTGTTGAGATAGATGGTAAAGAGCCTACATCTTCAAACACTGATGGATATTATGCACAATATAATGTCGCAAGAGGCATGAGATATAGACTCAATATCAACTCTTATGGTTATGAACTTGATAATATTACTCCGCCTACTGTAAGTGATAGTTCACTTGCAACAATTGTAGAGGAAGATGGCGAATACTACCTAGAAATCACACCATCTACTATTGATTATACAAACGGAAGAAACACATTTACAATATCCATATCTGCAAGTCAGCAAGAAGGAGATATTCAGAGACAATCAAGCAGTGAAACTCTTGTTACAATAAGTGAATATGTGATAAATTATGACTCTTCTGTAAATCAAGATGCAGATATTGTAAGCGGAATGGGGAATGGAGAAATAAACATTCAAGTAGGCACTCAGTACTCGTTAGAAATTGATTTGTATGATTATATAGAATACAATGAAAATATAACCTCTGTTACAAACAGCATAGACCTTCTTATGTCAAACCTATCTTATAGCGGAAATTGGGTAGCATATACAAACCTTATTACTGACACGCAACCTGATTATAGTCAAGCGGAAATAGGCAACGGAAGGAGGATGTACTCATTAGGTTATGATGACGGCAATGCTTTATCAGTATCAAATTATTATTTCTCATCAGAAGGGCTTGATATATTGCCACTTCGAACACATTTGCCAGAAAGTAGATACTATTTCTTTACATATGATTGCTTAGTTGTATATGATCAAACTAGCGGTACTTACACAGTAGTGGATGAGGGAGCAAATACTATTGAAATTGATACAACATTTGTACTAAATGTTTACTCGTCAAGCAGTGAGGAGAGTCCTCTGCCAATATATGATTATGATGATTTAATGGATATGCAAAGTGGTGGTTATTATATTTTGCTTAATGATATAACATTGCCTAATACCGCTGACGAAGAAAATGGTGTAGAGGCGTTTACTCCTATTAGTGTGGATATAGCATCATTTGATGGCAATGGTCATACCATAAATTTTGCTGGTACTTATGATATGGGTTCTCGAAGCAGAATAGGCTTGTTCGAATCATTATCAAGTGGCTCGATAATACGCAACCTAAATGTTAATTTCACATCTGCAACAGATGGAAGCGATTTAAATATCGACCAAGATGATGAATACGGCTGGTATGGACTGCGAACTGTAAAATTTATTACAAGTGCAAGTAGTTTTAATTTTGGTGGAATAGTCGTAGAAAATAATGGTATAATTACAAATTGTAATGTTACAACCGACGAGGTAAATGGCAGTGAGTATTATGTAGTAGTAAGGGCGGACAACGCACTTAACGGTTCTAGTTATATGGCTGGAATATCTGCCATCAATATAGGATATATAACGAATTGTTCTGTATCTATAAACATGAAAACACCTTACAATATGGCTGGAATAGTTGGACAAAATTCAAATAAGATTGCATCTACATATTTCAAAGATGGTTCTTTAATAAATAACTCGCAACAAGACCAACATATTGCAGGATTTGTTGTCAATAATATGGATAATGGACAGATTATCACAAGTTATGTTGCTGGACAGACCACAAGTGATTCTATTTATAGTAAAGACAGCGAAAGTCAAATAATATCCTCTCTTGCCTCTGCTGGTTTTGTATACCAAAATTATGGAAATATAAGTGATTGTTATACTGATATAGACTTGTCAAGTACAACAGCAGACATGGCAGGCTTTGTATATCAAAATGCAGGACAGATTAAAAATTCCTTCTCGCTATGCAAATTACGAAACAACATAATCGCATCGGCAGGTTTTGCAAGGTATAATACATTAGAAGGGCAAAGCGGAACATTTGAAAATTGTTACTATTTCTATAACGAAAGAACAGATGCAGGCGACGGCACAAGTTATACAAACGATGAGGGCTTTATATATGGCGAAGATGATATAAATACTTCAATTGTGCCTGTAAATTATAGTGGTATAACAAGATTGAATGCAGGTGGATTTGCAAACCTTGAAGAGAATTTTAGTTCTTATGCTTATCAAGAGACAATGGGAGTTGAGAGCATTTGGTTTTATAGCACAGGGAATACCTCTTCAACATTCGTTGAGTATATCCCAACAACCGAAAGAGTAGAACTTCCAGGCGAGGATGGCAACACTCAATCAAATACAATCTACACCACACAACTTTCAACTTTTGCGATAAATAGACTTGAACTCGTCAGTCCAAATGTGGATGCTTTATCTATTAGGAATTTTAGTTATTCAGAGGTAGATGATGCAACAGGAGAGGTTACATATCATTATGTTGATGACACATCTGCGCCAAATAGAGGCTCTTTACACAATCCTAGATTGTTGTACAATGCAGAAAACTTTGAAAGTGAAATAAATGAACAGACCTCAGCAACAGGTCTCAATACCTCATATTATAGAATGGTAAGCGATATAAGTTACTCAAATTATGAAGGTCTAGCAAGCACATACCAAACTGTCTACGCAGGTGTACTTGAAGGTAATGGTATGGAGATATCACAAATAAGTCTAGTATCTATGTCAAGTTTAACTAATGCAGGACTATTTGCTCAAATAGGATATTCTGCAAGCAGAACGGGATCTGTTAAAAACCTTATAATTACACCAAGCCAAGTTGCATTTACAAATACAAACAGCGTAGGCACTCTTGCGGGAACATTAAGATATGGTTATTTATATGACATTACAATAAATGATAATTCTGAGAATGAAGAGGGCATCAGTGATCTAGTTGTAGTAGGAAGAAACTTTGTCGGAGGCGTTGTTGGTAGGGCAATAGGCAATTACGATATGAAAAATATAACTAGCAGTATCAATACCTCAGCAACTTACACATCATCATCAACTGCAAAATATAGTGAAAGTGCCACCTCACTAGCCACCTATTCTTATGCTGGCGGTGTTGCAGGTTTTCTAGGTTCAGGAAATGCCTATAACCTCAATGCTGATAATGTAGGTTCAGTTGTAGGTAGTAGAGCAGGCTTTGCTGTCGGTGGTATAGGAAACAATGGCAATATTCAATATGTTTTTGTAAATGTCATGACAGGAAGCAGAATAAGGGCTTATCATTATGGTGGATATGTTACAGGCGAGATAAGTGGAACGCTTGATCATACACAAGTCTATGGTAGCGGAGATACAGAATCTACATTCTCTGTTGTGCCTAGGTCTGCAAACGCTGTCGGCGGTATTGCTGGTATAATCTCTGGCGGAACAATCAAAAACGCAGTTATGGAGCAGAGTTTTAGAGCAACTGCAATAAGCACCTCGAATGCAGTTATATCAAGTGTGGGTGGTATTGTTGGTATTGTAGATAACGCTGAAAACAGTATCTCCTTTATAAAAGATAGTATAGTAGATGCTCAGTTAATTGAAGGCTCATCAATTGTTGGTGGTGGAGTAGGACAGGTGTCAAACTCTTTACAGATTGAAGGCCTTGCGGTAAAGGCGGATACAATCTCAATAACAGGTGAAAAACAAGATCCTATTATTGCAGGTATAGTTGGATATAATGAGAGCAGTTTAACTATACTAAACAGTTACAGTACATCACATCTTGAAATTACAACAAATACATCAGGGCTTGCTTCAACTGCATCTGCTGGCGGACTTGTCGGAATGTCTGAAAATACACCAAATCTTGCTTACTGCTATACAACCTCAACAATTGATGCCGAAGTAGTTGATTTAAGGTCTCTTGATGAGACAAGTGATTATTCGGTATACGCAAGTGCTGGCAATGCTACTGCTTCGTTTACATATTCAACTACTAGATATAATAATGGCTCAGCATATAATAATGTATATTATCTAGGTCATAATACATATACAACTAATGATGAGTCTTTGACTGCTTATCAGTTGAGCAGGTCATATAATATAACTTTCTCAACAAAGGTAAGGAATAGTCAAATAGGACTTGCAGTCAACAATTATGGTGTGTCATCATTAGAATTAACTCAAAACCAAAGTCAGTCAACACAAGAAGGTGCTTTCTATAATCTATTTAATTCGACCTATCTATCAAGGACATCCTCAATAGATGATACTAATAGTCCAACAAGCATTGTCTACAATGCTCAACAAGACTCATATATAGTTGATAATAGGTATACATTAAGTTTGCTTGAAAACAATATTTACAGATTAAATTCAGATATCTCAAATTTTGTAACTACGCAAAACGCTATTGTAGATGAAAATAACACAATTGAAGGACAAGTTAGCACCTCTCGACAACAAACTCTTTATATAAGAGATGATGGAACGAAATATATTTATATCGTAGACTCTGCTGGTCGCTCTGGCTTTGTTCGTGAGGATGAAATTTTAAGCACAAGTGGAACATATGAACTTCTGACATCTTTAAGTGAGGGAGTTTATACTATTAAGACAACAAATATTTTACAAAATACACAAGGACTTGACACCACATACATATTGAACGGAGTAAATTATACTTACAGATTGGATAGAAACAATACTTATATGTTTGTATCTGATTCTGGGGATGTACTTCTAGACTTTGTTAGTGAAGATGGCAGTGCAAACGTGCAAGTAACGCTTGATTTGAATAGTAGTGAATTATTACATCAAGGTATTTATACTAATGGTGAAAATTATTATCAACATACATATGTTCAATCAACTATTGTAACCCAGCAATTTAGAGAAGCATATGTTAATCTAGCAACAGGTCAAATTTACTATGCTGACGAATTTGATAGTACAGGACTAAGAGACGTTTGGATTTATTCAAATAGTGGACTTAGTAGGTTATGGTTTGAAGAGGATTTAGACTGGATAAGAACTGTCTAAGTCCTAAAAACATAACATGATTATGTTTTAAATTAGAGATTTAAGTTAAAAATAATATAAAAATACATTATCCGTCGGCAAAATATATAAAAATATGATAAAAATAGAATAAAATTATAAAAAAATGTTAAAAAACTATTGACATATCTTTATTGAATGTATTATAATTATACAGAATATTGACTGTGGATAGGTATAATTTGACTTTTTAACTTAATAGGCGAGGACTATTATAGCATTTTTGTGCTGTAAGGTCCTTTTTTGTGTGAAAGAAAAATTTACAGCAGTTAAAGCAAATTGAAGAAGGAGAAAGTAAATGTCTGTAAAGGTAAAGAAAATCAAACAGGGCAAATCAGAAAGATATTTCTTTGGAAGTGGAGAAGAATTAATAAATGTGCCACCACTTCTCGAAATTCAAAAGAAATCATACAAAGATTTTTTGGAAAAAGGCATCAAAAGGGTATTAGATGAATTTTTCCCTCTTACTGACTACTCAGGCAAAGCAAAACTCTATATTACCGAAATTCTACCTTTTGCAAAACCTAAGTACGATATAAAGGAATGTAAGCGAAGAGGTGCAACCTATTCGTCTCCACTGAAAGTGAAGGCTCGTTTTGTCGTTGAAGAGACAGGACAAGCAGTAGAACAAGAGGTTTTCATGGGCGATGTGCCTATGATGACAGAACAAGGTTCTTTCATTTTTAATGGAATAGAAAGAGTTGTTATCAATCAAATAGTCAGAGCACCAAGCGTTTATCTTTCAAGAGAAAAAGATAATAATGCAACCTTGCGTGCACAGGTTATTCCTGTTCATGGTGCATGGATTGAAATCGAACAAGGTGCAAGCGAGAATTTAAAGATAGTTTTAGAGCGAAGAAATAAAATAAGCCTAGGCGTATTCTTAAAATGTTTCGGTTTTACAAATGATGAGATATTGAAATGCTTTGGAAACAATCGTTATATCAAACTTGTACTTGATAAAGAAACACAAACAACACAGGAAGAGGCATTACTTGAATTTTCAAGAAAAACAAGACCTACCGACGTACCTTCGGTAGAAAGCACAAGAAGTTTCTTGAATGTGTCTTTCTTTACCGACGCTTATTATAATCTTTCAAATGTTGGTAGGTATAAATTTAATAAAAAACTTGGACTTAAAACAAGACTTCCAGGACTTATCAATGCCGAGGATATAATCGTTGACGGCGAGTTGTTAGTTCGTGCAGGTGAGGAATTTACAGCCGAGAGTGCTGCAAAAGTTCAAAATGCTGGTGTAAATGAGGTTTGGGTACAAGTAAATGGCAAAAAACACCTTATGAGAGGCAATAATAGAGTTACTCTTTCTGAGGTATTCCCTTGCAATCAAGAAGAATTAGGAATTTACGAAGACGTATACTATCCTGTTCTTATGCAAATTTTAAGTGAGAATAAATCAAAAGAAAAGAGAATTGAGGCTATCAAGAACAGTGCTAAGGATCTTATAATTACTACTTTAACTATGGATGATATACTTGCTACAATCTCTTGTTACCTTGATGTTCTTGAAGGTATAGCAGGTATTGACAAGATAGAGCACCTGTCAAATAAGAGAGTCGCAACTGTTGGCGAACTTACATGCAATGATTTCAGAAAAGGTGTAACAAAACTTGCAACAAATATTAAAGAGACCTTGCAAGGAAGAGAGTTTGAAGAGGTAACTCCATCTCAAATAATGAATCCTAAGGCTGTCAACAAAGCCCTTAGAGATTTCTTCTCTCAATCACAACTCTCTCAAATCATGGATCAAAAGAACCCACTTTCTGGAATTACTCAAAAGAGGCGTGTATCTGCGATAGGCCCTGGTGGTATTAGAAAGGAAAGAGCCGATCCAGAAATTCGTGATATTCACTTTACACACTATGGAAGAATATGCCCAGTAGAAACACCAGAAGGTCAATCAATCGGTCTTATTAACACACTCGCAACATATGTTCGTGTCAATGACTATGGCTTCCTTGAAACTCCATATAGGGTAGTTGATAAAGAACGTGGAGTAGTAACAAAAGACATCGTCTATAAAATGGCAGATGTCGAGAATGATAGTTATATCGCTCAGGCTATTGAGCCTCTTGACGAAGAAGGTCATTTTATTAACAAACGTGTTATGTGTAGACATGGCTCTGTAAATGAGGAAGTCCCAGCAAGCAGAGTTGACTACATGGATGTTTCTCCTCGTCAAATGATATCGGTTGCTACAAGCCTTATTCCTTTTGTCAATGGTGATGAGGCAAACAGAGCATTGATGGGTGCAAACATGCAACGTCAAGCAGTGCCTGTTCTTAGACCAGAAGCACCAATTGTTGGAACAGGTATGGAATATATTGCTGCACGTGATAGTGGTTGTGTACTTCTTGCAAAACGTGCAGGAACAGTAAATTACGTTTCAGCCAATGAAATAAGAGTCCTTACAGAAAAGGGCGACGAAGATATATATACTCTTACTAAATTTGCAAAAGCCAATGATGATATATGTTTCAATCAACGCCCATGCGTAAAGAAAGGTGAACATGTTGAAGAGGGAGATATCCTTACCGATGGATATTCAACTGACCATGGCGAACTTGCCGTAGGTAAAAATGTGCTTATTGGCTACATGAACTGGGAAGGACAAAACTTTGAGGACGCTATCCTCATCAATGAAAGACTTGTCAAAGAGGATGTTTATACTTCTATAACACTCTATGACCAGGAAATTAAGTGCCGTACTACAAAACTCGGTGATGAGGTTATCACAAGAGATATTCCAAACCTTGGCGAAGATGCTCTTAAAGACCTAGACGAAAATGGTATAATCAGAATAGGTGCTGAGGTGCATCCTAATGATATATTGGTAGGAAAGGTTACGCCAAAGGGTGAAACTGACCTTACTCCTGAAGAAAGATTACTGCGTGCAATTTTCGGAGATAAAGCAAGAGATGTCAGAGATACATCATTACGTGTTCAACACGGTAAGGGCGGTGTAGTAGTTGATGTACAGGTTTTCTCTAAGAAGAACAAGGATGATCTTGAACCTGGCGTTACAATGATGGTTAGAGTTACAGTTGCACAAAAACGTAAAATTTCCGTCGGCGACAAAATGGCTGGACGACATGGAAACAAAGGTGTTGTATCAATCGTTCTTCCAGAAGCAGATATGCCATTTATGGCAAACGGACAACCACTAGATATAGTATTAAGTCCTCTTGGTATTCCATCACGTATGAACATTGGTCAGGTTATGGAAGTACACCTTGGACTTGTTGCTAAATCTCTTGGCTGGAAAGTTGCTACACCTGCTTTTGATGGTGCAACTCTTGGCGATATCAAAGAACTTCTAAAAGAAAATAATTTCAGCGAGGACGGAAAAGTTCAACTTTATGATGGTAGAACAGGAGAGCCATTTGACAACCTTACAACAATAGGTGTTAAATATATGCTTAAACTTGAACATATGGTTGACTCAAAGATTCATGCTCGTTCAATCGGACCTTATGCTCTTATTACACAACAACCACTTGGTGGTAAATCATTGTTCGGTGGACAAAGATTTGGTGAAATGGAAGTTTGGGCACTTGAAGCATATGGTGCAAGTCATATCTTACAAGAAATGCTCACTGTTAAGTCAGATGACCTCAATGGTAGACTCAAAACATATGAATCTATCATTAAAGGACTGCCAATCGCTGAACCAGGAATACCTGAGTCATTCAAAGTGCTTGTCAAAGAACTTCAAGCACTTGGACTTGATATTAAAATCCTTACTGATGGCAACAAAGAGATATCTCTTAGTGAACTCAGCCAGGATGAACAAGATGCTCCATCTAGCACATTGGCGCAAGATACAGAGCATGACCTTGTTGAAGGCATTTATGACTTTGATGAACATCAAGAAAAGACAGACGAAGAGCAAGAAGATAAAGATCTTCAAGATGTCTTTGAAGAGAGCACAAAACATGATACTCTTGACAATCTTGATATATTCGATGACTTCGGCGATTTTGATGACTAGGAAATATAAATATGTTGTCTAAGATATACAAAGTTGTACCTTCAAAGGATATTAAGAGCAAAGAAAAGTCAAATGAAATCACATAGGTCGATATTGACAGATTAAACTCTAAAATCAGAGAAGATATAAAACAAAATGAGGATGAAAGACTTAAAGGTCTTGACTTCTTGCGAGAGATAAACAAAATGCAAGACTTTGAAGAATTAGAAAGATAATTTACAAGCGATTATGTAAGAAAAATTATAATAGGGGAATGTTATGTTTGAATTAAACAATTTTGATTCTATTAGAATAGGTATTGCTTCACCTGAGAAGATTAGAGAGTGGTCTCACGGTGAGGTAACAAAACCTGAAACAATCAATTACAGGACACAAAAACCTGAGCGTGATGGTCTTTTCTGTGAAAAAATCTTCGGACCTAGAAAAGATTGGGAATGTCAGTGCGGAAGATATAAGAGAATACGCTATAAGGGAGTAGTTTGTGATAAGTGTGGTGTCGAGGTTACAAGAGCAAAAGTTCGACGTGAACGTATGGGACATATCGAACTTGCCTCTCCTTGTACTCACATTTGGTATTTTAGAAATATTCCATCAAAAATAGGCACGCTTCTTGAAATGACTCCAAAACTTTTGGAGCAAGTAGTGTACTACGTTTGTTATGTAGTATTAGATCCTAAAAAGACAGATTTAACCTATAAACAAGTCATAACAGATAAGGAATATGCAGATGCCTGCGAAAAATATGGTGCAGACGCTTTTGAAGTTGGCATGGGTGCTGAGGCAATTAAGAGACTTCTAAGCGAAGTTGACCTTGAAAAAGAGTCAAAATCATTAAAAGAATCACTTAACACTCTCAAAGGACAGAGAAAGATTAAGGCAATGAAGAAACTTGACGTTGTTGAGTCTTTCCTTACAAGTGGCAACAATCCAACTTGGATGGTACTCGACGTTATTCCAGTGCTTCCTCCTGACCTTCGTCCTATGGTTCCACTCGATGGTGGAAGATATGCAACAAGTGATTTGAACGACCTTTATAGAAGAGTTATAAACAGAAACAACCGTCTTAAAAAACTTATAGAACTCGGTGCTCCTGATGTAATCGTTAGAAATGAAAAACGTATGCTTCAAGAGGCAGTTGATAACTTAATCGATAACGGTAAACGTGGTAAAGCAGTTCAATCTTCAAAACAAAGAGATTTGAAATCTTTGACTGCAATGCTAGGCGGAAAACAAGGTCGTTTTAGATTAAACTTGCTTGGTAAACGTGTTGACTATTCAGGACGTTCTGTTATTGTCGTAGGACCTGAACTTAAAATGTATCAATGCGGACTGCCTAAGGAAATGGCACTTGAATTATTTAAGCCATTTATTATGAATAGACTTGTTGACCTTAATAAATCTCATAACATTAAGTCAGCAAAAAGAATGATAGAGAAGGAGAAACCTGTTGTTTGGGATATCTTGGCGGAGGTTATTAAGGACCATCCTGTATTCTTGAACCGTGCTCCAACACTTCACAGACTTTCAGTTCAAGCATTTGAACCTGTTCTTGTAGAAGGTAAGGCAATCAAACTCCATCCTGCATGTTGCGAAGCGTTCAACGCCGACTTCGACGGAGACCAAATGTCCGTTCACGTTCCACTTTCAATAGATGCTAGGACTGAGGCAAGGACACTTATGCTTGCTTCAAATAACATATTAAAATTGTCGAATGGGGAGCCAATTGTTACACCATCACAAGATATAGTACTTGGTTGTGCATACATGACCATGATTAAGCCAGGAGCACTTGGCGAAGGCAGTGTTTACTCTTCAAAGGAAGAGGCGATAATTGCTTATCAAACACAAAATCTTCACATACAGGCAAAAATCAAGGTAAGACTTACAAAAGATGTTGACGGCAAACATTATTCTAAGGTAGTTGAAACTACTGTTGGTAGAATTTTGTTCAACGAACAAATTCCACAAGACCTTGGTTTTGTTGATAGAAGCAAAGAAGAGAATATTTGTGAACTTGAATTCAACAGAGATGTAATTAAAAAAGACCTTCGTTCTATTCTTGCAAGGGCGTATGATAAATATGGTACAACAGCCTGCGCTAAACTTGTAGATAAGATAAAAGAGACAGGTTATAAGTACTCAACACTTGGTGCTCTTACAGTCAACGCTTTCGATATTGAAGAGCCAAAAGAAAAAGCTGAAATTTTACATGAGGCAGACCAAAAAGCATTAGATAATGAGAAATTATTTAGACGTGGTCTCATCACTTACGATGAAAAGGTAAAAGATAATATCGAACTATGGGAAGAGACCAAAGCAAAGGTAGGTCAGGCTCTATTTGATGAGATGGATGATCTTAACCCATTCAAAGTAATGTGTAACTCAGGTGCTCGTGGTTCAAGAGACCAACTTAACGCTCTTTGCGGTATGTCTGGTATTAAGACAACCGCATCAGGAGAAAAAATTGACGTTCCAATTAAGTCATCTTTCGTTCATGGACTTACTCCAATTGAATATTTCTTGACTGCTCGTGGTATTAGAAAAGGTCTTACAGATACAGCGTTAAAAACAGCCGATTCTGGATATTTGACACGTCGTCTAGTAGACATATCACAAGATGTAGTGATTACGACCGAAGATTGCTTTGCTGACTTAGGAGAAAAAGTAAAGGGAATTGAGGTTGGAGACCTAGTTGTTGATGGTGTAGTTCAAGAGTCATTGGCAGAACGTATATATGGTAGAGTTGCTGTTGACGACATAGTAAATCCAACGACTAAGGAAGTAATTGTACCTGCAAATACTATGATTACAAAAGAGCAATCAGAAGAGGTTGAAAAGGCAGGTATTAAGAAAGTCAATATTCGTTCACTCTTTTCATGTAGATGTAAGCATGGCGTTTGTGCTAAATGTTATGGAAGAGACCTTTCAAATAAGAATATGGTAACACTCGGTGAGGCAGTTGGTATAGTTGCCGCTCAATCAATCGGAGAGCCTGGTACACAACTTACCATGAGAACATTCCACTCAGGTGGTGTTGCTTCCGCTCTTGATATTACACAGGGGCTTCCTCGTGTTGAAGAGATATTTGAAGCAAGACGTCCAAAAGGTGAAGCGTTATTAAGTGAAGTTGCTGGTAAAATAAGAATAAGAGATGACGCTAAATATTATTACTTTACTGTTGCCTCTCGTGAAGGCGATATAGAATATGAGGCTAAAAAACCAGTTGTTTTACTTGTTAAAAATGGAGACACTGTTGAACCTGGAACACAAATCACAGCAGGAGCAATCAATCCATCTGATCTACTCCGTATGAAAGGTGTTAAAGGACTTCAAGAATATCTTCTAAATCAAGTAATTTCAACTTATAGAGGACAAGACGTTAAAGTAAATGATAAACACGTCGAAATAATCATTCGTCAAATGCTTAAAAAGGTTAAAGTAGAAAATGCAGGAGATACAAACTTACTTCCTGGCGAAATTGTTGATGTTTATAAAGTTGACGAAGAAAATGACAGAATTTTGCAAGAGGGTGGAGTGCCTGCAACAGTTAAGAGAATACTTTTAGGTATTACAAAGGCTTCACTTTCAACAGAAAGTTTCTTGTCAGCCGCATCATTCCAAGAAACATCAAGGACATTGACAGATGCTGCTGTTAAAGGAAAGGTTGATAACTTAATTGGTCTCAAAGAAAACGTTATAATAGGAAAACTAATTCCAGCAGGAACAGGTGTAAAACAATATAGGTCAGTTATGCCTGTACTTGTAAAAGATGACACTACCTCAGATGACGAAGTAGTTGATAAAATTGCCGAATAGTAAGCGATTTGAATACTAAAAAACTAAATTCGACAATAGAAAAGAATTTTTAAAAGAACCTTATAATTTTTCATCATGAAGATTTTTATTCTTTATATGATAAATATAAGGTTCTTTTTTTGTTCTCTATACCAAATATATTTTCTGGGCAAATCAAGTGAAACCTTTACAATTTTATAAAATTATTTAGGGCTTGAACCAGCCAAAAAGGATACAAATAAACGATTAGGTGTACAATCGTTTTGCAGTTTATCAAAAGAAATTGAATAATTTAAAAATTGGGAATGTTTCTTTGATAGTAAGTCTAGTTCTTTTAGCGGTGTCAATCATCGCCTCAGTACTAATAATTGTTTTAGTTATCTAGTTACAAAATTTAAAATAATATGTTTAATATTTTTAGGAATGGACAAGACAAGACGATAGAACAATTTTTAGAGATAAAGACCTTAGAGCGAGAGGTAATAGAAGGAAGAGAATCTGAATAAGAAAAAACAGTTTAGACGCAATGTTTAAACTGTTTTTTATAATGTAAGAATCTTCAAAGAGTACAAAAGTATTAAAGTAATTGTCAACTAGAAAACTTAACAAAATAAGGCAGATTAGTAAACTGCCTTATTTTAATATAATCAGACCGAACAAACCGCCTTTGTATTTTGCTATACCAAAGGTTGTGTTCGACTGATTTCCCTGTGGTAGCCTCAAGTTGAAATAAAAAAAACTGCAAAGCGCAGTATAAGCCATCCTTATAGGAAAAGTCGCACTAAATTCACGAAAGTGAATTTACGTTTGGTGCGAGAGAGAAAAAACAAGCGCCACCGCCATTACGTTTCGTGTTTACACAAAACTAGGCAGAAGCGCAGTTTTTTCTCAGTGGTAGCCTCAAGGGGAATCGAACCCCTGATTCAGCCGTGAGAGGGCTGCGTCTTGACCGCTTGACCATGAGGCCTTATTATAATTTTTTTGTATCTTGCTTGAATGTCAGTTTAAAATCAACTTATTTATACTAAAAATTTTATCTTAACCACTGACATTTTGTATTATACCAAATTTTTTTTAATTTTGCAAGTGTTTTTTGTTTTTTATTTAAAAATATTGTTTTGTTTTTAACATATTTTCGGTTATAATTAAATAGTAAAAGGTTATTATCTAAATAATTAAGGAGATAATATGTTTGGGAAAAAGACAAAGATTGGTATAGCATTTGGTGGAGGGGGAACAAGAGGATTTTCTCATCTTGGTGCTATAAAGGCTTTTGAAGAATTTGGGTTAAAATTTGATTTTGTTGCTGGCACAAGTGCTGGTAGCCTTGTTGGTGCTTTTTATTCAGCGGGCTACACATTTAAGCAGATGTATGAAATTGTAAAAAACATTCGAGAGAAAGACATTCGAAGAAATTTAATACCATTTACTCCATCAAAGATAGATGGTGTTGGAGAAATTATAACAGACAATCTTGGAAATATTAATATTGAACAATTAAAGATACCTTTTGCCGCTGTTGCTGTTGATATAAAATCTACAAGAGAAATATGTCTCGCAAAGGGGAATTTAGCAAAAGCAGTCATGGGTAGTTGTGCAGTTCCTGGCGTTTTTACACCTGTCATATATGAAGATATGATACTATGTGATGGTGGTCTCCAAAATACGATACCTGCCGATGTGCCAAGATATTTTGGATGTGATTATGTTATATCAGTCGATGTAAATAAGTCAAGAACGTATGGTACAGAGAGCACAAAAGTGCTTGATGTTTTATCTTGCTCAATAAGAATACTAATGAAAAGTAATGCGGTGAGAGGATATGTAAACTCAGATGTAATAATAGCACCAGAGACTAAAAGATTTCGTTCGACCAAAACTGATGGCATGGATGACATGATTGAAGAGGGATATAAGGCAACAATAGATGTTATGCCACAAATTATGGCAATATTTAATAAAAGGAAGAGACATAAACTCAAAGCATTTTCTAGTGATATCACAATAATAAAATGATAAAAGACAAAGCGTATTGGAACTTTAAAAAGAAACAAGCAAAAGAAAGAATAAAAGAGTACAAGAAGGTAATTTTTAGTAGTAACACATTTTTTAGAATAAGTTTAACAATTTTGTTTACTGCTATCTTTTTGGTACTCTTTTTTGCATGTGGAGGTACGCTCTATTTTTATGACACCATAGTAGTTGATGAATTTCGAGGTCAAGATTTCCAAATTCATGCAATTGATGTAGAACAGGGTGATAGTACACTTATTAAGTTGCCCAATAATCAAACTATGTTAATAGATGCAGGCGAAAGAGATATGGGCGAGCATGTTACTGCCTATGTGAAAAATTTTTTAGATGGAGAGGGATTAGAAAAATTAGACTATCTTGTATTGACACATCCAGATTCAGACCATATAGGTGGTGCAATAGATGTACTTGAAAATATTGAAGTAGACACAGTGTTTAGACCAAAGGTTTATACGCAAGAGGAGGCGGAGAATATGAGTGGTCAGATAAGTGTCTCGACAACAAGCACTTACGCTGAACTAATATCGTTAATAGACGAAAAGCAGTGCAACGAGGTTTTTTCTGACAATTCTATATCCTTTTATGCAGGAGGATGTTTGATTGAATTTCTTTCGCCAGCAGAGGACTATTATTCAGAAAGTAACGAATTTAGTGCAGTAATTATGCTTACATATCAAACCAAAAAGTTTTTATTTATGGGCGACGCTGATCAGACGATAGAACAGTCGCTAATTGATAGATATGGCGACTATTTAAAAGCGGATGTATTAAAGGTAGGACATCATGGCTCAAACACATCGTCATCACAGCAATTTTTAGAGGTGGTTGATGCAGACTATGCTTTACTTTATTCAGATAGTAACAAGGATCTTCCATCCTCAGACGTGCTAAATAGATTGCATAGCATGGGTAGTGAAATTCTAAGAACGTCTAATTTAGGCGACTATGCTCTCAGTATTTTAAATGATGAGATAGCCTATGCAACAGCCTCTACGCCAACAATTGATATAGCCCTGCTTATTTCAATTTATACATTACTCGTCATTATAACATGGGGAATTAGAGAGAAGCATGAATACAGAGTCAAGAAGAGACGAGTTCCTGACAAAACTTTACAAGAATAAATTTAAATAATGATAGGTATTTGATTGTACAAATTTAAATTTTATGTTATCATATTTACATGAAACAAATTAAAAACATTATAAATTTTGTAATAGTTTCTCTTGATGATAGATTTAGTAAGAATGTTTCTATTGAATTATCGTCAAAAATGGATATGTACAACGCAGATGTAAAAGAATTGATTGCCTATCAGTTGATCAATCCAAAAGAGATATTACAAAAATGTGGATATGAATATTTGAAATCACGAGAAAGAGACATTGTGCGAGGTATCATCGAATTTGAAAATACAGTAATGTCTATAAGTTTTAATTTGTTCAAAGAATATAATGATATTTTCAAAAACTCAATTATAATTTATCTAAAATTGCCAAAAGGGAAAACAAGGTCAGTATTAAACGAGATATCCTATGAGGCAAGAGATGAGTACTTGCATAGACTAGCAGATATAGAACTTTATTTTGAAAGAAAATCAAAAATCAATGCGACCAAATTGATAATAGAAAAATTAAGGGAGGAGTTATGAATATAACAGAAAAAACTTTAAACTATGTAAAATCAATAACAGCACAGATTATATCAAATGCAGGTAGTGGGCATACAGGAGCATCACTAGGAGTAAGTTCAATCATGCTTGCTCTATTTAAGGACCATTATAACTTTGATGTTTCAGATACAGATTTTTTAAATAGGGATAGATTTGTTTTGTCGGCAGGTCATGCTTGCCCAGTTTATTATACTCTTCTATCAATGTTCGGCTTTGATGTCTCCTTGCAAGATTTAAAGAATATGAGGACTTTGGGGAGTAAAACGCCAGGACATCCAGAGTATAGAGTTACTGACGGAGTAGAAGTGTCGACAGGACCACTAGGTCAAGGCGTAGCAAATGCAGTAGGAATGGCTATTGCACAGACTATCATGGCGGAACGGTTTAATAGCGTTGGCTTTCCTATTATAAATAATTATACCTACTGTTTGGCTGGTGATGGTGATTTAATGGAAGGAGTTGCAATGGAGGCTTGCTCGCTTGCAGGGACATTAAATCTAAATAAGTTGATTTTAATGTACGATTCAAATGATGTAACAATGGATGGCACAGTCAACTTATCAAACAGAGAAAATATAGCAAAGAAATTCAAGGCAATGGGCTGGAATGTTATAAAATGTAAGAAAGGCAATGATTTTTACGCTTGTTCAAAAGCGATAGCATGGGCAAAGAAATCAAATAAACCAACCCTTATTATATTTAAAACTACAATAGGGATAGGTACTGATAAAGAGGGAACATCCTCAGTACATGGCGTTGCACTTAGCAAAGAGGAACTTAAAGTTTTCAATCAAAAGTTGGGCATCAATGAAGAATTTTATATTCCTAACGATGTTCGTGATTATTGTATGGCAAGTGCAAGACGAGGAAAACTTAATCACGAGACATGGAATCAAGAACTTGCTGTATACGCAACATCTAATCCAGACTTATACAGACAATTTGTAACCTTTTTTGATAGAAAGAAAGTAGACATGGATAAATTTGCAAGACTATCTTATAAATGCGAGGGCATGAGTGGTCGAGATATAAATCATGTTTTATTAAATGAGTTTGCATCAAAACTTATTCAAATAGTAGGCGGAACAGCAGATGTTATGCATTCAAGTAGGTGCTATATAGAAAATGGTGGGAATTATAATGCGGTAAATAGAAGAGGTCGAAACATACATTTTGGTGTAAGAGAACATGCAATGTCGGCGATTATAAATGGAATATGCTTGTACGAGGATTTTATACCATTTTGTTCTACCTTTCTATCATTTTCAAACTACATGTTGCCATCTATAAGACTTGCAAGTTCAATGAAACTCAATTGTCTATATTTCTTTACGCATGATAGTATATATGTCGGCAAAGATGGAATATCTCATCAACCTATTGAACAACTCAGTCAATTGCGTCAAATAGTAGGATTAAAAGTTGTTAGACCATGCGATGCAAACGAACTGTTGACAGGCTATCAATATGCACTTACAGGAGAAGGTCCTGTTGCGTTTATATTATCTAGACAAAATATGCCAGCAGTAGAAGGGGACTTCAAATATGCAATGCAGGGCGGGTATATAATTAGAGAGGTAGAAAAAGAGGCGGATATTGTTCTGTTTGCGACAGGTACAGAGGTAGGTCTTGCGATGGAGGTTGCCGATGAACTCTCTAAGAAATACTCAGTCTCAGTTGTCTCAATGCCTTGTATCGAGGTCTTTGAAGAGCAGTCTAATGCCTATAAAAATAAGGTTTTACAAAAAAGTGCAAAACTACGAGTTGCAATTGAGGCTTCAAACGATAACATTTGGTATAAATATGTTGGAGATAATGGTTTAGTAATAGGCGTAAATGACTATCAAGGTAGCGGTGAAGGTGCTGAGGTTTACAAGAAAGCAGGTTTTACTCAAAAAGAGATAGTAAGAAAGATAATAAAAAGACTTGCAAAAGAAGACGTTTAAAGAGAAATATTTAAATATGCACATATTTAAAATGCTACATTTTTAAAGATTATATATGACAAAAAAAGATAATTTTTTACCATAATTTACTTTAAAATAAAATCATTTATAAGCACCAATTTGTATAATATATAAAGAGGTGCTTTTATGATAAATAAAAAAAGTATAGTTTTAAATGGCGTCGAAGACAAATCTCAAAGGGCAGTGCTAACAATTGAATGTGATGGCGAGATTGCAAACGGAAGACTGAGATTATACAATTTCGGCGTAGAGCCAAGAGGGATAATAAGTCTTGGCATAAATGATGGGAAAAAGGTTGTTAAGGCAGGACTCACTCATTCCTCTGGCATGCTTTTTACCTTTATGAGCGAATTAAAACAAATTCCTGAAAAATTTTCTTGTGCTGTTGTTAATTTTGTAGGAGGAGAGCCTAGACCTATCTTGTATGGGTGCAGTGAAGGTTATCAAGATCGAGAAAAGGTATTTGAGCAGGTAATTGATTCTCTTTCGCTCGCAAAAAATAGCAAACAGGTAGAAGAAGTGCTTGATAGGTATGATGTTGACTATGACGATAAAGAAAAACAAGAGATAGAAGAAGAAATAGATAAAGAGATGGCTAAGGATGAAAAATGTCAAAAAGATTGTGATAATTGCGAATACAAAAAATTCTATATGGAGCATACTAGAAAAATGGATGTCAAAAATGATGCACCTGTAAAGGAGCAAAGATTTTATGACGAAATGAAAGAACAGATAGACAGCCTTTTTGCAAGTAATCCTAATGAAGATTATCTTATGCAATTATTACCAAATTCAAAATGGGTTAAGGTTAACATTGATGACAATGGAGATTATTATGTGTTAGGATTAATCTATGAAGATGATAATTTAAAATATATTTGTTATGGCGTACCAGGAGTATTTCAAAAATTTCCGCCAAGGGAACTTTCTGGCTATCCAATATGGTTTCCTCTTGACGAAGATAAACCTGAGGGTTTTGGATATTGGCTATCCTATCAAGATTCAAATACAGGCGAAAGTGTTAAAGCGGTAGTAATATAAAAAGGGTTTAAGTATGAGATTTTTTCTTATAACAATGTTTGTTATTTTAGTTTTAATTTTAGTGATATTTGCCTTTTATCTACTAATAGGATATTTTTCGTTTAGGTTCGCCCTTTCACGAAGAGGAAAACTGAAAAGGGGGATAGAACTAAAAAGTAGGAATGCACTATCCTCACAGCCAGAGATAAGTAAATATTTTAGTGAAGGCTTTGAAAAGATAGAAATGACGAGCAATGATGGACTTAAACTATATGGTTTTTATAAAGACAACAATCAAAATAAACTTGCATTGCTTGTTCATGGATATGGTGGCGATCACTTTGACATGTATAGTTACGCTAAAATTTTTGAGGAAAGAGGTTATGATATTTGTGCCATAGACAATAGGACACATGGTATAAGTGAGGGCGAAATTCTTACTATGGGCTTATATGAACATTTTGACCTAATCGAATGGATAAAGAAATTGCTGTCTAAAAAATGTAATTACAAAATAGTGCTATTTGGAATTTCAATGGGAGCAAGTACAGTGTGTATGAGTCTTGGTGAAAATTTACCTAATAATGTTATTTGTGCAATAGAGGATTGTGGATATGATAATGCAAATAGGCAAATGAAATATGTTTATTCTAAAACCAAACTTGCAAAACTCTTTTACAAAATATTCTATGATTATACGAAGAGAACAAAAGACATAGACTTAAAGGCAATAGATGTGAATGAAAAACTTAGAAATTCAAAAATACCAGTGCTTTTTATTCATGGCGAAAAAGATGATTTTGTTCCAACTGAAATGGTATATTCTCTTTATGAGAGTATGCCTGAAAATAGGAGATTTTTATATATAGCAAAAGAGGCAACACATACAAAAAGTATAGATGTAAATGAAAAAGAATATAAAAAAATAGTTTATAATTTTTTAGACAAATATTGTATGTAAAAAATATTGTTAAATTAAATAAATCATTTTTTTAACATAATTAATTAAAAATAAAATTCTTTATAAAATAAAAATTATATAAAAATGTAGAAATATATCTAAAAATAGCAAAAAAATACATTAAAAAATAAAGAATATTATCAACAAGAAAATTATAGCCAGTGAAAAATAAGGCGATAAGATTTATAAAAAATAAAAAATAAAAGAAAAATGGCAAAAAAATAAAAAAAAGAATAAAAAATAGGTTAAAAATGATAAAAAATATAAAAATCGGCATTAAACCGATTTTTTTATGTTAAATTGTATTTTATTAGATATTTTTTGTATTTAAAAAAACAATTAAATTATTTTTTAATTTTTATTTTCTGTCAAATATTTTAAATAATTATAATTTTCGACAGCATACTCTTTTTGTTTTTCCAATAGGTCGGAATATCCTTTTTCAATAGTTGAAACGAATCTTCTCTCGCCTTTTAAAAAAGCAAAATAGTTATCATCATTTAGAGGACTAAAAAGAGATAATTTTTTATTTGTCGGATTATATTGATAGGTTGGCCAAAAACCACATTCGACTGCTTTTTTCATTTCATTCATCATATTAGATAGGTCAAAACCTTGATTTACACAAGGAGAGTATGCAACTACAAGAGATACGCCATTATAGTCCTGTGCATCTTTAAGTGCTTTTATCGTTTGATTAATGTTATAACCTAATGCTACTTGACTTACAAAAACATCTTTATAGGTCAGTGCAATTTCGCCTATATTCTTCTTGCGTCTATTCTTCCCATTTTCAGCAAATTTAACAGATGCTCCTGTTGGAGTTGCTTTGCTTTGTTGTCCACCTGTATTTGAATATGTTTGATTATCAAGAATTAGAATATTTATATTTTCTCCACTAGCAAGAATGTGGTCAAGACCTCCAAACCCAATATCATAAGCCCAACCATCGCCACCTATTATCCAGACATTTTTATCGCAATTTTTATTGTAATTGCTTCCAAGTTTTAGCCCTAGACCAAATTCCGCATTGTCTTCAAATAGACTATTAGCCCAAAACACACCATTTCCATTCTCGTCTTTTCCGTAAGGACAAGAGCCAAATGTCCCTCCATAGATAGAAGAACAACCTGTGGCATTTGCTATCATTAAGTTTGAACCATTAAGCATAGTCAAAATTTTGATATAAGGAGTTTCACCGCATCCAGCACATGCTCCACTAAATCTAAACAACGACCTTTCAAATTGAAGCCCTTTTGCTGTTGTTTTTGGAAATAGTGTTTGTTTAGAGAAGGAGTAGTCTTTATTTAAATTATATTCTTTTATTTTGCTATCAAGTAATTCTTCACTTTCATTCATTTCGAGTGCTTTTTTAATTGCAGGGCAGGTTTTAGCACAAACACCACAGCCTGTGCAGTCCTCAGGAGACAAAAGCACCTTAAATAGTTTGCCATTGAGACCAATTGCTTTAACAAAACTATCTTTGTCTTGTATGTTGATGTTTTCATCTATAAGTAGACTGCTAAGAGCAGAATGAGGACATGCAAGTACACATTGCCCACATTGTATACAGTTTTCTTTTATCCATTTAGGCAGTCTTAAAGCAATACCTCTTTTTTCGTATTGAGAGGTGTCAAGTTCGCAAGAACCATCATCGCTAAAAGCGGATACAGGTATCTGATCGCCTTGCAAATTTTTTTGTTTTTTCATTATGTTCAAGTAGAACTTGTTATCATAGTCTGCTTGACTTTTATATTCTTTTCCAACCAGAGAAATAAGAGCAACTTTTTCAAGACTATCAAGAGCAATCTTCATGGCATTAATGTTCTTTTTGACAACATCCTCGCCTTTTGATGAAAACATATGTGTAATATCTCTTTCAAGTTCTTTTGCGATTTCCTCTTTATTTAAAAGGTTTGTGCATAACAATAGTCCTGCCTGCATGATGATATTTATTTTTCCGCCAAGACCACACTCAGAGGCTATTTTTTGACCATTTATAACATAAAGGTTTGCATTTTTTTCCTTCAATTTTTCAACGTATGAGATAGGTAAAACTCTACCAATTTCATCTGCCGAAAAGATGGAATTCACAAGTACAGTTCCATTCTCTTTTAGGCCGTCAAGACAATTGTACCTTGTAACGAACGAAAAATTATTAATAGATATAACATCTTCCTCTTTTATGAGATACTCGCTTTTTATAGGTCTGTCCGATAGCCTTAAATGAGATATTGTTAAACTTCCAGACTTCTTTGAATCATATTCAAAATAGCCCTGTACATATTTGTTATAGTTTTCTCCTAGTATTTTAATGGTCGATTTGCTTGCAGAGACAGAACCGTCAGAGCCAAGACCAAATATTTTAATTTGAAAATCGTTTAAGGTAGATTTGTAGGAAGAAAGAGGTAGAGAGGAGTTATTTTTGTCGTCAATGATACCAATGGTAAAATTATCTTTCTTTTCTTTTTCCATGTTCATAAATACGCTGTCAACGCATTGAGGAGTAAAGTCCTTACCGCCAAGCCCATATCGACCAGAAAGAACCTCAATATTCTTTCTAAATTTTTGAGTGCATGCCATAACATCAAGAGCCAGAGGAGGCAACGCACCATTTTCCTTAGTCCTGTCAAGAACGGTAATAATTTTAGTTGTTTTCGGTAATTTTTCAATAAATTTCTCTTGCAAGAATGGTCTATAAAGTTTAACTTTTATAAGACCAATCTTTTTGCTTGGATTTTGCTCGATGTACTCTTCTATTGTCTCACAAGATGAGCCCATAGCAACGACGACATGTTCAGCATTTTCTCTGCCAATATACTCAAAAAAGTCAAATTGCGAGCCAGTCAACTTGTAAATATCAGAAAATATCTCTTTTAAATCTTTTTCTATATTGTCATATTTATATTGATTTGCCTCTCTATTTTGAAAGAATACATCAGGGTTTTGAGCACTACCAAATTGCATTTCCTTATAAGAGGCTTTAAATTTTTGATAGTAGTCCTTGATAACAAATTTTATTTCATCATCTTGTAAAATATTAATTTTTTGATACTCATGGCTTGTTCTAAACCCATCAAAAAAATGTAGTACAGGCAGACGACTTTTCATTGCAAGAGCATGACTTGCAAGTGCAAGATAATGACACTCCTGAGGATTTGACGAAGATAGCATAACGAACCCAGCCGAACGAACTGCCATAACATCAGAATGGTCGCCAAAAATGGAAAGTGCATGACTGGCAAGTGCTCTTGCAGAGACATGGATGACGGCAGGTAGACCTTCGCCAACAATTTTATACATATTAGGAAGCATCAATAGAAGGCCTTGACTTGATGTAAAGGTAGTCGAATAAGAATGAGAAAGAAGAGCACCATGAAGCGTTCCAGCAACGCCACCTTCTGACTGCATTTCCACCATTTTGACCTCTTCACCAAAGATGTTTTTGACATTCTTGCTGTTAAGTGCCGAACAAAATTCAGCCATAGGGCTTGATGGTGTGATAGGATAAATAGGAATAACCTCAGATAATTTATATGCGATTTCGCCAACTGCCGAGCAGGCATCTGTAATTACTTTTTTCATAATATCTCCTAGAAACTATTATATAAAATTTAAAAAAATTAGTCAATCAAAGGTTATAAAATTTAAAATTTTTAGAAAAATATAAAAATCACTTTTAGATTTAGGCAAACAATACTATAATAATGCTATGAAAAGGATACTTCTTACAATAGAATATGATGGAAGAGATTATTGTGGTTGGCAGAAACAACCAAAAGTTAAGACTATTCAGGGAGAAATAGAAAGAGCAATTCTTTCAAGTATAGGACAGACGGCAGAACTGTATGGCAGTGGTAGAACAGATAGTGGCGTGCATGCACTAAATCAAAAAGCACATTTTGACCTAACAAAACAAGTGCCTATCTCAAAACTTGCTGATATTTTAAATAATGTTTTACCCGATGATATAGTCATTAAAAATGCAGAAGAGGTTGACAGTGATTTTCATGCTAGATTTTCTGTACATAAAAAGTGTTATAGATACAAGATATATAATTCTCCGCTTAAAAATGCTTTTTTAGCGTATAGAGCAGGCTATGTTAAACGAGAATTAGATATAGATAAAATGATTGAAGCAAGCAGATTATTGATAGGAGAGCACGACTTTAAAGGTTTTTGTTCGGCGAATACCTCAACTGACAATTTCGTACGTAAAATTTATGACATAACAGTTATGAGAGATGATGATTTAGTAGTAATTGACGTATGCGGAAATGGTTTTTTATACAATATGGTTCGCATAATAGTAGGTACACTTGTAGACTATTCGTTAGGCAGACTTACGCTCAGTGATATAAAAGAGGCTTTGAAGAATGGTAATAGAGCAAAATCAGGACAGACAATGAGCCCTTATGGATTATATTTGAAAGATGTCATATATTGATTTTATGAGGAGATGACAAGATATATATAGACATTTAAACCAAGAAAAAATAGACATTTAAAAATTAGTGTTATTGATATATTTTACAAGGAAAATGATTGCTTTTTTCTTGACAATGTGCTAAACTATCTTTGTTAAATTTTAGTGAGGATAAAATGAAAACAGATAGACAACTTAAAGATTTATGGATAAAATTTTTTACTAAACATGGATTTGTAAGAATACCTGGATATTCTATCATACCAGAGAATGATCCAACCGTTTTGTTTACCACAGCAGGTATGCATCCGCTAGTGCCTTATCTCCTTGGCGAGCCTCATCCAGCAGGCAATATGATTTTTGATGTTCAGAGGTGTTTAAGGACAAACGATATTGATGAAGTGGGTGATGAAAGCCATTTAACCTTGTTTGAAATGCTTGGTAATTGGACGCTAGGAAAGTGCGACAAGAGGGAGATGATAAAACTTAGTTTTGAATTTTTGACAAGTCCTGAATATTTAAATATTCCAAAGGAAAGGATAGCAGTATCTGTCTTTGCAGGCGACGAGACCGCTCCACGTGATGAAGAGGCTTACAACGCATGGAAGGAATGTGGTATTGAAGAGGTTTATTATTTGCCAAAAGAGAACAATTGGTGGGCGCTAGGTGGCGGAGTAGGACCATGTGGCCCAGATAGTGAAATGTTCTATGATACAGGAAAACCAAAATGTAGCAAAAATTGTAACCCTTCTTGTGATTGTGGAAAATATCTTGAAATATGGAATGATGTTTTCATGCAATACAGGGTAAAAGAGGCAGGCGGAAAGGCTGAAAAACTAGATAAACCAAATATTGACACAGGAATGGGGTTAGAAAGAACAATAGCAGTGCTAAATGGTGCTAAAAGTGTTTATGACTCAGGATGCTTAAAAAGGGTAATAGATTTTATAGGAACAAAAGCAGATAAGGGATATCAGCAAGACGCTCAATCTACTCGTGCTTATAGAATAATCACTGATCATATTAGGTCGGCAGTGTTTATCTTAGGCGACGAGAGGGGAGTTGTTCCTTCAAACGTAGGACAGGGTTATATTCTTAGACGTTTTATAAGACGTGCGGTAAATTGTGCAAGGAATATAGGACTTGATAGTAAATATTTTACTGATATAGCAGATATTTATGTTGACGAATATGGTAAAGACTATTTGGATATAGCAAGCAAGAGAGACTTTATTAAAGAGGAACTTATCAAAGAGGTAGAAAAATTTTCAAAGGCTATTGAAGAGGGCTATAAAGAATTCGAAAAAGTAATAAAAGGAATTGAAAAACACAAGGAATTTGCTAGCAAAAATGGGCAAACCGTCGAGAATAAGATTAGCGGTAAGGCGGTATTTAGACTTTATGACACCTTTGGTTTTCCGTTTGAACTCACAAAAGAACTAGCAAATGAGCGTGGTTATAGCGTAGATAAAGAGGAGTTTGACGAGAAATTTAAAGAGCATCAAGAGAAGTCAAGAGTAGCCTCAGCAGGAGTATTTAAAGGCGGACTTGCAGATGGCTCAAAACAATCAGCAAGACTACACACAGCGACACATCTCCTTCTTGCAGGACTACAAAAAATGTATGGCAAACAAGTTGTGCAGAAAGGTTCGAATATAACACCTGAAAGACTTCGTTTTGATTTTAATCTAGACCATAAAATGACGAAAGAAGAACTTGATATGGTGGAGCATTTTGTTAATGATGCAATAGAAAGAGAAATTCCTGTAAAATGCGAGATAATGAGTTTAGAAGAGGCAAAGAGACAGGGGGCTCATGGCACATTTAACGATAAATATGGACAGGAGGTCAAAGTTTACACAATAGGAGATGTAAGTAAAGAGATTTGCGGAGGACCTCACGCTGAAAACACCAAAGAACTTCATCACTTTAAAATAATAAAAGAGGAGTCATCTTCAAGCGGGATAAGAAGAATAAAAGCCATTCTTGATTAAAAAGATTGACTTGTATAGTTGTAAAATTAAAAGTTGTATGCTATAATATAAATATGGAGGATAAATGGCAGACAATAAAGTAAAGAAGGGATTTGCCACATATTTGCTTGTACTGTTACTTATTATAGTGGCAGCCTTTTTGATTGTAATAGTGGTTATGCTCTTCTCGCCTTTTCAAAATATCTTAGGTTTTCAATATTTGACATATAATGATTATTTTTATGTAGGCAATACAGCAACGTCAGATGTTATAAATTTTGCCGATATTGAGGAAATAAATATTACATGCGAAAATGCACAAGTAAAAGTCGAGAGAAGCATGGAAGCTTCAAACGATTCTATAAGATTTGAAAATTATTGCAAAGGTTTTGCTCATGCAGGAGACAATACAGCGTTTAACTATGATATTTATTTTGCAAATGAAGAGAAAACTATATTAAACGTTGAAGTTGAAGAGCCTGAGGGATTTCTTTTCTTTGATAATAGGGTTATTGTTAGTGTAATAGTTCCAGCAGATTCAACCTATTCACTTGAAGACACTGCTATTAATATAAGTAATACAAGCGGAACAGTTACAATTGGAAATCAAACAAGATTAACAGACGATGAGAGTGTTTCAGGTATAAGAAATACCCTTGACTTAAACTCGTTTAGCGTGAGAACAATAAGTGGAAATGTAATTCTCTATTCTTTTATTGATAGCACTTTTGATGATGTGTATGTAAGAACTGAATCGGGCAGTGTAACAATGCACATAGATGACTATAATGTAAATGATAAAATAGAGTTTCACACAACAAGTGGAAATTTTAACCTTAACAATATAAATTATGAAGGCGAAGAAAATGTACAGGAAAATATAGTTTTTAATGTTGGCAATGGTAATTTTTATGTTGATTCTGTAAGCGGAAATGTAAGTCTGGGTATTGAAAGTGGGTATTTGAGCATAGATAACCTAAATGGAAATTTAACCGCCATAGACTCTGTAAGACAAATGGACACTGCTCAAATATACATTGACAATATGGATGGAGACCTTAATTTGCCATTTGCAAATGCGTCTAGTATAACGATAGGCACATTAAATCAAGGTAATCTTGTTTTTATTAGTGGAACAAGTGGGAATGTAAACATAGGTCAAATGGATGGCTATGCAGATATTGAAACTACCTCTGGAAATGTAAGCGTAACTAACTTGTCAGATGACATGGAAATAACCACTACAAGTGGAAATATTGAGGTGTCATATGATAGTGATGTTACTAATAGCGTGCTTAATTTTAAATCAGACACAGGACGAATAGACGTGAGGATAAGAAGCGGATTTAAATGCGTGGCAGAATTTCTGAATTCAAGTGGAGAAAGAGATAATTCAAGAGTTGATATCCAATTTTATATTCCAGATTTTACAAACCCACTTCTTATTAATGTCAATAGTGAGCAGGATGAAGGTAGTTTAATGTATATTACTACTGATTCAGATGTAACCTTGTCTTTGATATAAAATCAATAAAATAAAAACCTTAATACAAAAATTAAGGTTTTTTGTTTGCAAAAATATGACAATTTGTTATAATTTAAAAGAGGATAAAATGAAAATATTACACACAGCAGATATTCATTTAGGTGCTAAAAATGTTAGATTAAGCCTTGATAGACAGGCAAAAATCAGAGAGGAACAAAATAGGTTAATTACCAATCTTTTTTCTGATGCTTATCGAAATGACTATGATGTAGTATTGATATGCGGAGATTTGTTCCATTCTAAAAACATATCATCAAAGATAACCAATAACTTTTTTAGGTCGGTTGAAAATTTTGCACGTCCTGTTTTATACGTTAAAGGAAATCATGATGAAAAATTTGATTTTACGAATTTGCCTAAAAATTTTATTGTCCTATATGGAGACTTTTATGAGTATAACAATGTGGTTTTTTGGGGGCAACAAGATGCAGAAATTATTGCAAAGAAAATAGATAAAAATAAAATTAATATAATGCTTTTGCACGGAGATATTAAAAATAGAAATGATAGAGACTTTGTAGATATAGAAGAATATATTTCTTTACCTTTTAACTATATAGCACTTGGGCATATTCATAGTTATGAAAAACAGATAAAAAATGATATAAGTATAGTTTATCCAGGTTCACTTTTCTCAAACGGTTTTGATGAAACTGGTAGAAAAGGTTATGTTGAATTGACATTCGACGAAAGCGGAATAAAAGATAAATTTATTGAGTATGGCACATATTCCTATATGCTAAAATATTGTGATATAACAAATCTTTCTTCTTACAATGATATTCTTGAAAAAGCAAAAGAGTCTCTTCGTGATTGTAGTGAAAACGACCTTGTTAGGCTTATAATAAATGGCTATTATAGTGAAGATTGCGAAAAGTATTTGACTGAACTTCAAAGAGCGCTTGATAATTATTTCTATTTTGAACTTATTGATAAAAGTAAATTAAAAATAGACTTTGAGAAAATAAAGAATGAAGAACTTTCTTTCAAGGCAGAATTTTTATTGCTGGTAGAAAATAGCAGTGAAGATGATGACAGCAAAAATAAAATCTGTCAACTAGGGATAGAAGCACTTAGAGGGGATGAATTGTCAATATGAAATTATTAAGATTACACGTTGAAAATTTTGGAAAACTACATAATCTTGACCTTGATTTTAAGGATGAAATTAATGAAATAATAAAAGAAAACGGATGGGGTAAAACGACACTATCAATCTTTATTAAATCATTATTTTATAGCATGAGTGCAAGGACGAGAGGAGATGAATATAAATCGGAGAGAAGTAGATATCTGTCTTGGCAGGGTGGAGTCTATGGAGGCTTTATAGAATACGAGATGGGTGGGAAAAGGTATAGAGTTACTAGAACTTTTGGAAAGACTCCTGAATATGATACCTTTGAGCTTTTTGACTATTCAAACAATGTAGCCATAAAAGAAGAGAAAAAAGTTTTAGGTGAAGAGATTTTTGGCGTTGGGGAGCAGTCTTTTCTTATGACAGCATTTTTCCCACAACTCAACTTTAAAAGTTCGTCAAACTCAGAACTTACCGCAAATCTTACAGGTGTAAATAAATATCAAGATGATTTAGAAAGTATTGATAAAGCAATTAAGGTACTAAAAGCAAGACGACTAGATATAAAAAGAAATATACCTAAAAAGAGTGATATTGAAGAAAAAAGAATGATTTTAAATCAGGTAAGGGCAAAGACAACTGCTTTATCACAAGAAATAGATGAAAAAGAGAGAGAATTAACAAGTGCCAAAGAGAAGAAAAAACAAATAGATGATAGCGTCATTGTAGCAAAAGATAAACTTGCTCTTCAAGAAGAAAAATATCAAAACAAACTAAGCATAGAAAGCAAAATAAGAGATTTAACATCACAGGTAGCCACACTTTATGAAAAACAGTCCTCTATTCAAGATAAGGCAATAGCAAATCTTAATGGAAAGGAAAAAGACAAAAAAAATTATGCCCTAATAATTTTTGCTATTCTTTTAGCGGTACTTGCAGTCGGAGTTACTGTTCTTTATGTTTTTAATGTAATAGACTTGACGTTATTTATTTCTATATTGGCGGTAAGTATAATTACTCTTATAATTTTAGTAGCCTTTATTACTTTAAAGACAAAAAAGGACAGAGAATTAAATTCAAAAATTGGTTCATCAGTGGATATGGCAAGAAAATTTAAGGAGCAGATTGATGATTTGAATAATAGCCTAAAAAAACTTGATAAAATGCTCAACGATAATTATGCGAATGTAACCTTACCAAAGCGAGATGATTACGAAGAGATAAAAAACAAACAAAACTCTGCAAATATGAACATTTATTCGATTGAAAATAGTTTGCTAAGATTGCGAAATGATTTGGAGGAGAGTGTTGGTCAAGAAGAGTATATTTCTTCACAAATAGAACTTTTAAAAGAAGGGTACACATCTCTTAATGAAAAATATTCTCTCGTAGAGAAGACTATTGACTTTCTTCTAAAAGCAAGAGATAACGTCGCTTCAAGATATGTAAGTTCAATTAATGGCGAGTTTTCACAGATAATGAAGAAGTTTAATATCGATGAAAATCGTTTTATAATTGATAATCAGTGGACAGTTAAGGAGCAGACGTCAATTGGCACAAAAGATTTTGAATATTCTTCACAAGGGATACAAGACATTATATCATTTTGCCAAAGGATTAGTTTAATAAATAAAATTTATAAAAAGGAAAAGCCTTTTGTAATTCTTGACGATACTTTTGTAAATCTTGATGACAATATGCTCGAATGTGCCAAAGAAGTTGTAAAAGAACTTTCAAAGGAGTTTCAAGTAGTCTATATTTGTTGCCATAGTAGATGCTCTATTTTAAATTGATTTAAAAATATTTTTTATTTTGTGATGATTATAAATTTTATCCTATTAATGTTTCTATAATAGAGGATGAACTAAGAAAGGCACAACTTGTTTGTATAGAAAAACTAAATTAATATTAATTATTATAGGTAAATATAAAAAAGAATTATTTATTGTAAGGAGTAAAAAGGTTTTGTATATTATTACAACTGAATAAAAAGATTTTATTTTTATAAGATAAGCAAAAAAAGTTTTATTTATTGATGACAAATATAAGTCAAAGATAAACAAAAAAACGCACTTAAAAGAATGTCTTAACGACATTTTGCAAACGCTGTTTGCAAGTTCGTTTGATTACTCAAACGAACACTTTTAAGTGCTTTTATTATACTTGTCTAATAGATTCAATTTTATCAAATAATTAAAGTATTATTTTAATTAATATGCTATTATTTATTTAATTAAAATGACCTTAACGAAGTTATTCTCTTTCAATATCTTCGTCGTTACAAATATCAACATTTTCAAATCTCATTTTATGAATATCATCCATATCTTTCATAAATTTTTCATGTTCATATTTTTCATACAATAAATGATATTATCGGAAGTCGAACTTGCTTGCAAGAGTGAGACTGATAGGTTTTACACACTATGTGATGAGTGCTAAAAGCACACAAATTCGCAAGAATTTATTAAAATTTTATGCTAATAAAATTTTATCATCACATAGTTTATATTCTGTTTCAGAAAGGACATCGGATTTTACTTCAATATTATGGTCTCCGTGCTTTAATTTCTTAATAAATTTTTAAGTATTTTTTAGATTTTCCATAATAATATTTCCTTTTATAAAAATTCAAAACAGCAAACAAAAATTTTATCAAAATGTTTGGGTTCCACCCCAATTTATGTATGGGTAAAAATATGAAATGTTATATCTGTAAAAAAAATTAAAATTTGATGATAAAAATGGAATCACCCCTTGTGGGTCCAAATTGATGAAAAAATCTAGAAGATTTTTTCTGAGAACGGAGGGGGAGCTGGGAGGGGAACCGAAATATTAACGGTTAGCCTCTATATGAGGCGTGCCCGTGTACCTATGGTTGATAAAATTTTAAACGGAACGTGCAAAAGTTTTATCAAAATGTTTGGGTTTCACCCCAATTGTTCCACCCCAATTAGTACTGTATCCCCCAATATACCATATGCTTTGCTTTCTTTCCACAAACTATACAGTGGTCGGAAATATGTTCCTCTTCAAATGGTATGCAACGTGATTTCATTCCACGTATTTCTTTCATTTTGAGTTCGCACTCTTGATCTCCGCACCACATAGCCTTAATAAATCCAGGTTTTGTGTTCATAATTACACGAACTTCATCAAGATTAGTGCAAGTATAGGTTCTCTCCTTAGTATGTTTTAAAGCCTTTTCGTACATAGATATTTGTATATCATCAAGCAAAATCTTTGCTCTCTCAACGACCGTATCAATATCTACAATTTCCTTTTCTCCATTATCACGTCTTGCCATAACAACATGACCATTTGCAATATCACGAGGGCCAATCTCAATTCTCAGAGGAACACCTTTCATTTCATACTCTGCAAACTTAAATCCAGCACTCTTGTCAGAGGTATCTAAAATCGTTCGGTATCCTTGTTCTTTTAATTGTTTTTCAAGTTTGCTAGCAACATCTAAAACTTTTTCGTCATTTCTAATAGTCGCAATTACTATTTGCTTAGGTGCTATCTTAGGAGGTAGAATAAGTCCATTATCATCGCCATGAACCATGATAAGTGCACCTATCATCCTAGAACTTGCACCCCAGGATGTTTGATAAACGTTTTGAATTTTATTGTTTCTATCAACAAACTTAACATTGAAAGGAATAGAAAATTTTTGTCCAAAATAGTGAGAAGTTGCCGACTGCAAAGATACTCCATCATACATAAGTGCTTCAAGGGATAGGGTGTATTCAGCGCCAGCAAATTTTTCTTTCTCTGTCTTTTTGCCTACAAGTACAGGTATTGCAAGATATTTTTCAAAGAAAGTTTTGTATATATTAAGCATACGCAAGGTCTCTTCTTGTGCTTCTTCTGCTGTCTCATGAATGGTATGACCTTCCTGCCATAAAAACTCACGTGTGCGAAGGAATGGTCTAGTAGATTTTTCCCATCTTACCACGCTACACCATTGATTATAAAGTTTAGGCAAATCTCTATATGAGCCGATTATACTTGCATAATAGTCGCAAAATAGAGTTTCAGAGGTAGGGCGAACAGCCAGACGCTCTTCAAGTTTATTTTTACCACCATGAGTTACCCAAGCCGCCTCTGGTGCAAAACCCTCAACATGCTCAGCCTCTTTTAAAAGTAAACTTTCAGGTATAAACATAGGCATGTAAAGGTTTTCATGCCTGGTTTCTTTAAACATTTTATCAAGTACAGACTGCATGTTTTCCCAGATAGCAAAAGCGTATGGCTCAAAGACCACACAGCCTTTAACAGATGTGTAATGAGCAAGATGAGCCTGCTTTACAATATCAGTATACCATTTAGCAAAGTCATCATCACGAGATGTAATTTTTTCATTTTTTACAATAGCCATAATAAAATCCTTTTAAATACTTTCATATTTTAGCATGCGAAAGGAAATTTGTCAAATCATAATAAGTGATTTTATAAATTAAAATAAAAGTCGCAATATTCTGCGACTTAAATTCATATTGGATAATTTAGTTTTAGGAAATAGAATGTCAAATATAGTCTCTTAGATAAAATTATTTTTCTACATTTTCTATATTATAGACTATGTGATGTTAAAATTTTATTAGCATAAAATTTTATTAAATTCTTGCGAATTTATGTGCTTTTAGCACTCATCACATAGTATGTAAAACCATCAGCCTCACTCTTGCAAGCAAGTTCGGCTTCCGATAATATAAACTATGTGATGTTAAAATTTAAGCAAGTTAAATTTTAATTTTGCTAAACGCAAAAACACAATAAATTGTGTTCATCACATAGTATGTAAAACCATCAGTCTCACTCTTGCAAGCAAGTTCGAC
>CALWJU010000024.1 GCA_944381105.1 uncultured Clostridia bacterium
TTTCCAGTTTTTACACAATGCTCACAAATTCTAGACTTTAATAAATTATTTTCTCGGGTTAATAACATAAATTTGTTTTTAATCTGTTCCTCGGTCATGGTTGTTGAATTTTTATCTTCATCGCTAGCCCATCTCACTTGTGGAATTCTATGATCTATTTCAAGTTTGTTTGTTGGTTCAGTTCTTAAACTATACTCATCAACAAAATCATAAACTTTTTTGATTCTATCTGCTAATTCTTTTGGAATGTTTGTTCTTGCTTTTAAACCTGTATCTAAAATATCAGTAGATAACAATTTTCTATGTATTGTTACAGAATTACATTTAGGACAAAGCATTTTCTTAAACCAATTTTCATTTTCATCTTGTGCAAGCTGGATTCCTTTTTCTTGTCTCCATACTTGCCAAGTTTTAGCTTGACCACTTTTTAATTCACACTTTGTGCAGTGCCATTGTAAATCACTCATCAATTCAAAATCGTGATGTTGGGTGCTTCCTTCTTTAAACGGATTTTTCATTAGTTCTTCTCCTCTAATAATCTAAATACAACTTCATTGTTTTGAATGGTAAAGAAAATGTTTTTTACAGGTAATACTGATATGTTGTTTCTTAATCGATTTACATTAAGGGTTTGATTTGCAACAACACCATCTGTTTCATAGGTTAATACTACTGGTTGTATAACTATATTTTTGTTATAAGTGTCTCCAATATAATGATTGAACCATTTGATATACCAAGGTAGTTGTCTGTTCACAATATCATCATACGCTTCGCCACATTTCAATTCAATAATATTAGCATATACATTATCTTCATCTTCTTGCATTGTTAAAATATCAATTCTTTGCATTCCAACACCACAAGAAACTTCATTTCCAATCCAAGTAGGTAAATTTTCTCTTAATAAAAATTCTTTCAATGGAGTTCTATCAATGGTTTGTAATATATAAGCTTGAAGATGAGTTTCAAAAGCTTTACCACTGTTAAATTTATAAATCAATCTATCTTTTACATTTATTTCATTAGTTCTTCCATTATATTGATTTGAATTTTCTGTTGTTTCAATTAATTGATTAGTTGAATTAAATGTTAAACCTTGTGTTATGTTTAAAGATTGATTATTGTTTTGTTGTCTTAATTTTGATAATAATCTTAAATATTCTTTATCTGTTATCATCGTGCAACCACGATTTCCTTTTAATTTGCGGTATATTAAGCTCCAACACATATCACTAACTTTATCAATATCATCTAAAGAATCTAATAACTGGTGTTCTGTTACACCTTTTGGATATACAACATCGGGTTCAATTTTTACTCTATAAGATAAACCTTTCTCCATATTATCTTTTAAATAGTTAGTATCATCATTTTCATCCCAGAAAGGATTATCTGTAACTTTAAATGTTCCAAAAAATTGACCTTCATAATTTCTTGTCGCTTGAAGATAAAAAATAATTTTATCTCCAATTCTAATTCTTGAAATATCCGCAATCATACCCATTAAATTTCTTTCTGTACTTGCATTAAAAGTTGCTGTTGCATTTTGCAAAAATGGTGAAAGTTTATCTGCTGCACCAGTTCCGGCAAACATATATTCTAAGTGGTATTTAAAAGTTTTTTCATTTACTATAAAAACGTGAACCATACTAACTCCTTTTTACTAAACAATGCAAATATTCAATTGTGCTATCTGCTTTATTTTCTCTATTGTTATCTGCTTTAAATCTTCTATATTCTTGAGTATAAAGAGAGTAGTCTCCATATTTACTCATAATTTCTTTTATTTTTTCAAAAGACATAAGTCCTTCGTTATTATAACTTAGGAAAATGTATTTAAAATTAGCATTTTTAATAATATTTTCAAAAGCATCACATACTTTTGCTTTAACACAAAAATCACTTTTTTGAGATTTATAATCTCTTAATCCTGTTTTGCCATTTATGATTGGATTATCATTTTTTGCAATAGTTTCCAACATGTGATAGTTTGAGCAATATTGTCTTTCGTTGTATGGTGGGTCTAGATATAAAATATCTCCTGAAATTTTAGAAATAAGTGAGTTAACATCTTCATTGTAAACCATACAATCAACGTGTCCAATCGTATAAGGTAATGGTTCTAACATCATAGGTTTTAATGCTGATTTTTTAAATTGTTTTAAATATGCACCATAGACAGATGCTGTATTAGCACACTTATCAATTGAGTTTATTAAAGAGCCTAACAAAAAATAATATTCATTTTGATTAATTCTATTATTTGTTAACCAAATTTCAATTGTTTGTCTAATTGCATCGCATTTTTTAGCATTGTCTGCAGTAAAATACATTCTGCGAAATTCTTGGCTCTCAGTTCCCTCAAAAGAATAGTTGTTATAAATAAAACCTTCAATTCCTTCAAGTGAATTAAGTTCGTTAATTAAAATACTCATTCTGTCTTTATCAAGATTTCCGTTATTTTCAATCATGTGTTTTGTAATGACATAACTATAGTATTGAATGTCGTTAGCAATTATTGAATAACCAAGACCTTTGAAATGTCCGCCAACACAACCTGTTCCTGCAAATATGTCAGCAAAAACCATTTCATTAGGCTGTTTTGTTTCATTATTTTTAGCAAGAGTCTCATTAATAGAATCTTCTAAGAATTTTAAAAGAGAAAATTTTGAACCTATGTAATTCATTATTTAGCCTCCTTAGAAATCTCAACAATATCAGACAAATCGCAATTCAATGTTTTACAAATTTTCAGTAAAACTTCCATACTTACTTGCTCGTTTTTGC
>CALWJU010000025.1 GCA_944381105.1 uncultured Clostridia bacterium
GGTTTATAGAGGACACTTTGACAATGCCTCTTACCGAGGATATTACAATTGCCGAGGACGAGAATATAACAATCTATACAAGAACCGCAACCCTTGACAAATTGTCATTTACATTAAGTGATGACGAAACAACCTATTCAGTTTCAGCATCAAGAGCGGATATCTCCGGCGAGGTAGTTGTGCCAAGAATGTACACAGACCAATCTTCATCAAAGAGCGGTCTTGTAACAGAAGTTGCTGATAATGGGTTTTATAAGGATAGCAATTCTGCATATTATAACAATATAACACTTGTTGCAATGCCAACTAGTATTGAAACAATAGGAGCAAATGCATTCTATAATAATAAGAGTATAACTTTTGCAAATATTCCATATGGTGTAACAACAATTGGAGATCAAGCGTTTTATGCAATTTATAGTATACCATCAATAACAATTCCAGAAACTATTACAACAATTGGTGCTAATGGTATTAGAATACAAAGTCTTGCAGAGGTATATAACTATTCATCATTAAATATAGAACTTGGCTCAACCGATAATGGTAACGCAGGCTACTACGCCAAAGTAGTTTACAACGCTAGCGACCTCGTCAATGGCAAGCCAGAATCAAGAATTAAGACTATTGATATTATGAACTACTATATTTACGAAGATGACTTTATTGCCCTAGCACCAACGGAATCACGTGCAGAAATAAAAGATGTTGTACTTGATGAAAGAACAACTGAAATAAATACTTTTGCATTTAACTACTGTACAGAACTTGAAAGCATTAATATGCCTGAAAATTTACAAAAAATAGGGAATACTGCATTTCAACATTGTGAAAGTCTATCTTCTCCTATTGTAATACCAGAGGGTGTAACAGAGATTGGACAAAATACTTTTTATAACTGCCGTAAATTGCCATCAATTACTATACCAAGCACTGTTACAAGCATTGGACGTAATGCATTTTATAATTGTGAAAGCATTGCATCCATAAATATTCCAGGCTCTGTACAAACTATTGGTCAAAGCGCTTTTAATAGTTGTGGAAGTTTAATGAATGTTACACTAAATGATGGCTTGCAAAGTATAGGACAAAATGCGTTTGCGTCATGTTATAGTTTAAAATCAATTACAATTCCAAATTCTGTAACGACAATCGACAACAATGCTTTTAACAGCACTCCTGTTGTAGAGGTTTACAATTTTTCAGACTTAGTTATTGAACAAAACCTAACCACTAACGGAAGACTCGGGCAATATGCACTGACAATTTACAATGCAGAGGATCTTCAAGACGTAGTACCTGAATCAAAAATAGATGTGATAGATGGTATTCAGTACTATATTGATGGAGATGACTTTATTGCTCTGGCAACAGTAACCACAAATAAACCTAGAAGTTATGTGTCAAGCGTAGTTTTAGATGAGAGAACTACATCAATATATAGAGAGGCTTTTCATAACTGTTATAGTTTAATGAATTTGGTTTTAAATGATGGACTTGAAAGCATAGGAGAAAATGCGTTTGTGAGTTGTTATAGTTTAAAATCAGTTACAATACCGCAGTCGGTAACATCACTGGAAGACAATTCTTTTGGTGGTGGTAACAGTATCATTGAGGTTTACAACTATTCAAACCTTATTATAGAGCAAGGCGAAGTTGGCATTGGAGAACGTGCACTTGCAGTTTACAATGCTAGCGATTTGCAAGACGACAAACCTGAGTCAAAGATTCAAGTTATAGGTGATGTTCAGTATTATGTTGACGGAGAAGATTTTATTGCAGTAGGTACAGCGACAACCGACGATAGATCTAGACCTGAAATCACAGACATAGTTTTAGATGAAAGAACCACAGAAATATACTTATATGCTTTCCATTATTATCAAACATTAGAGTCAATTGTTATACCAGAGGGCGTTAAAACTATTAGGTCTTATTCGATAGATCAATGTGAGGATCTTACCTCAATAGTAATTCCGTCAACTGTAACAACTATTGAAGATAACGCATTTCAGTGGAATGATACATTAACAAATGTTACAATAAACAGTGTTTATGCTTATACAACAGCAACCTCTGAGACTGCTTGTGGAAATCTTTTGAATATCGCAACTACTATCAAAGTATTAGCAAGTATTGTTGATAATCCTGAGAATACTAATACTTGGCTCAATGGCTCGGCTTGGACTAAGAGTGAAAGTGCAGACGAGGACGGATATTATACTTATACTCGTGTTGTTGAAGCCTAGAAAACTCCTAGACAATATATCGACAGAAAAATTAATTATTATTTAAAATAAATTAACACCTGTATTTAAGTTTTTAATGATGACATTAAATTGATGACATAGAAAAAGATAGTATTTGAGAAAAATACTATCTTTTTTAGTTTTGTACGATTAAACTTTGAAATTTAAAATTTATTGAGATTATAAATCATCAATTTTCATAAAGGTGGCTATTTAGAAATACAGGTTGGCAGGTAATATTTATACCAAGTTTTTTTAGAGATAATTCTTCACTACTAGGCAGAATAAATGTGCAATGAGCCTCACAACCTTTAAGGTCTGGTAGGTGTTTTAGTGCTTTATTTGCTTTTTCATTTGTGTGAGAAGATATTGCGAGTGCTATAAGTATATCGTCAAGTGTCAATACACCGCATTTAGAATGAAGATACTGCGTTCTTAGATTTACAATTGGGAAAAGAATATCGTCAGATATAATATCAAAATCATCTCCCATTCCACATAAAGTCCTAAGTCCATTAAGCACAACTGCACCACATGCAGACACAATCTGCTTATTTTTGCCTGACACAATCTCGCCATTTGGAAGTTCAAGTGCGACACAAGGATATCCGCTGGCTTTACTTATCTTTTTTGAAGCAACTACAACAGGTAGGTATTCTTCTGTTAGATTAAGTTCATTCATCAGTGATTTTGTTCTTTCGACAGTATCAAATGTTACCTGTCCTTTTTTATAATCACACTCTGCTTTTAAATAGCGTCGTACTATTTCTTTTTTAGCGCTTTCTTCCACTAATTCATTGTTGGTAATTGCACTAGCAACCATATTAACACCCATATCGGTAGGAGATTTATATATGTCTTTTCCTGTAATTTTTTTTAATATGTTTTGAAGGATAGGGAAAACCTCAATATCTCTATTATAATTTACTGCAAGTTTTCCATATGCGTTGAAATGATAAGGGTCTATTTGATTTGTGTCTTTTAAGTCGGCGGTAGCAGATTCATACGCAATATTTACAGGGTGTTTAAGAGGAAGATTCCACACAGGGAAGGTTTCAAATTTGGCGTAGCCAGCCTTTATCCCTTGTTTATAGTCATGATACATTTGGCTGAGACAGGTAGCAAGTTTACCACTTGATGGACCAGGAGCAGTTACAATAACAAGGGGTCGAGTTGTTTTTATATAGGCATTTTTGCCATATCCCTCATCGGATACTATGGTATCAATATCATTAGGATAACCTTTAATATAGTTATGAAAATATACTTTTTCTCCACGCTGTTCGAGTTTTTGTGCGAATTTAGTGGCACTTGATTGTCCTTTGTAAAGGGTTATTACAATAGAAGAAACATATAACCCAAGTTCTCTAAGGTTGTCTATAATTCTTAGCATTTCGTTATCATAACTTAGACCAAGATCTGCTCTTATTTTATTTTTTTCAATATCATTTGCAGAGATACAGAATATTATTTCTGCTTTATCTTTAAGTTTGACAAGAAGTTTTGTTTTTATATTAGAGTTAAAACCTGGCAGAACACGGCTAGCGTGGAAATCGTCAAAGAGTTTTCCACCAAATTCAAGATACAATTTATTATTAAATTCTTCTATTCTCTGTAAAATTTTTTGACTTTGAAGAGATAAATACTGTTCATTATCAAATCCTATATTGTTTTTTTTCATAAGTACTCCTTAAAAATAATTATACAAAAAAACAATGTTTTTTCAAAATATTTGACGTTATATTTTTTTTAATTTGCAAATAAATCAAATGCACTATGCTCGAAAAGATTGAATGTAAAATGTTATAAGAACATTGGTTTTGTCACATTTGCTACTTAAAGATAAATATTTTGATAAATTCATTCATATTAAATTGATTTTTATAATTATTTATGATAGAATAGCGTGTATTTACTAAGATAAATAAAGGAGTAAACATGAATAGAATAGCAATCGTTACTGATAGTAATTCGGGTATTACACAAAAAGAAGCAAGCAAATTAAGAGGGGTGTATGTAATCCCTATGCCTTTTACCATTGACGGAGAAGAATATTTTGAGGATATAAATCTTACTCAGGAGCAGTTTTATCAAAAGTTGACTCAGGATGCGGAGATTTCCACCTCACAGCCATCAATTGGTTATATAACAGAACTTTGGGATCATATTCTTAAAGAATATGATTATATATTACATTTGCCTATGTCAAGTGCTCTTAGTATGTCTTGTGAAACTGCAAGGAATTTTGCTGAGAGTTACAATGGTAAAGTATTAGTAGTAGATAATAAACGCATATCTGTAACGTTAAAGCAAGCAGTTTATGATGCGCAAACATTAATAAAACAAGGAAAATCTGCGCAAGAGATAAAGGATATACTTGAAAAGACTGCTCTTGACAGCAGTATCTATATTATGGTTGATACCCTTAAATATCTTAAAAAAGGTGGAAGAATTACACCAGCCGCAGCGGCAATAGGTACAATTCTAAGAATAAAGCCTGTTTTGCAAATTCAAGGCGGAAAACTTGATCAGTATGCAAAAGCGAGAAATGAAAAAGATGCGATAAGACGCATGATAGATGCCATAAAAAAAGATTTAGATAATAGGTTTAAAGATTTTAGAGAAAAAGGAGAATTGGAACTTTTTATAGCATACACAAATAGTAGAGATAAAGCGGAGATGCTAGCAAAACAAGTTCAAGAAGAAATTCCCGACATAAAATTAACCCATATAGATCCATTGTCGCTTAGTGTTGCTTGCCATATTGGAAGTGGAGCATTCGCTTTGGCGTGTTGCAGGATTATAAAATAGATAGGCAAAGATCCTATCTTTTTTCATTCATAAATGCAACAATTTGAGTAAAGTGTTTTTATTATTTTAATTATTGTGTTAAAATATCAATATGAAAAACAAAATAAAGGGTAAAGTTGCAGTAATTACAGGGGCTAGTAGCGGTATAGGATATTCGATTGCCAAACTTTTGGACAGACAGGGCGTAATATGTTATGATATTTCACGCACAATAAAGGAGCACGATGAAATAAAAAAATCTTACGCATGCGATGTTAATGACACCGAAAATGTCGATAAAATATTAGATGAAATATTCAACAAAGAGGGGCAAATAAATATTTTTGTAAATAATGCTGGTTTTGGCATTGCTGGGGCAATTGAATATACAAACAGGGACAATATATATTCACTTATTAGCACAAATTTATCTGCTGTTATAGCGTTATCTAGTAAGGTTATCAAATATTTAAAACTCTCAGGCGGTGGAAACATTATAAATATTTCATCAGTTGGCGGTGTGATTCCTTTACCTTTACAAGCAACATATAGTGCAACAAAAGCAGGTGTGGATATATTTTCAAGGGCTCTTGCAAGTGAGGTAAAAGATTATAATATTAAGGTTACCTCAATTATGCCTGGTGATACTAGTACAGGCTTTACAGGTTCTAGAATTGTAGATAATGATATAGAAGATAAAACACTTAAAGAAAAAATAGAAAAATCGATAAAGAAAGTTGAGAAAGAAGAACGCACAGGTAAAAGTCCAGACATAGTTGCAAAAGCAGTTTTAAAAGTGTTAAAAAGAAAAAATCCTCCGCTTAGAAAAACGGTAGGATTCATGTATAAACTTATAGTTTTTTTGTCTAGAATTTTGCCTTGTAAACTTATTAATTTTTTAGTAAGGAAAATTTATTGTTAATCATTTACAAGTTAAAGGTAGTTGCATGGCAGAGTAAAGCCAAATTTATAATAATTTGAAATCAACAGATGTTGTCAAATTATAAGGCAGTATTATATATCAAAAAACAGCACAATACTTTGTGCTGTTTTTATAAATCTATCTTATTTAATTTTGTATTGCTAAAAATTTAAGATTTTTGTTAGGGTTGAAAATATTTTTTTCTTAATTTTATTTTGCTTTGTTTTAATGTCTGTTTAGGCTTTTTTAATAGATTGTATCTGTTTGGCGATTTGATTTGGTTTTGTGAGATATTTACCTTATTTTTAAAAATAGATTGTTCTTTCATAAAATCGCCATCTCCAAGTGTCTCAGTAACCGTAGAAGAATAAACAAAAGCATTATTATCTATAACTTTTATGAGTTTTTTCATTTCATGCGCTTGACCTTTTGGAATAAGGGATAAAAGCATGGTTTTTTCTTTGTGAGAGAACATGCCTTGTGCATCTATTTTAGTAACACCTCTTTTAAACTTTTCGAGTATGGCATCAGCAATTTCTTTTGGTTTATCACAAATAATATAGAAAGCCACTACTTGCTTTGAATCATCTAACACAAGATTGGTAGCCATAGAACTAATAATGGTTGATACTACGGCGTAAAGCCCAATCATAAAATTCCCAGTGGTTGTAACGCTAAGGATAATAACAATAACATTTATTCCAAGCAAGCAATATCCTGTTTTAATCTTAGGGAAAAATTTATTTAATAATGCTCCTGCAATATCACTACCGCCTGTTGAGCCTCCAAATCTAAGAGCAACGCCTATTGATAGTCCCATTAAAAGACCACCAACTATTACGCACAATAATCTGTCTGGGCTTTCAGTTGATAGATTAAAAATTTGGGAAAAATCTCCAAAATGCATTGCCAAAGTATAAGAACCTATTCCAACACCCGATAAAAGTAGGAATTTCCATCCAAAAACTTTAAGTGCAATTAAAAAGATAACAGCGTTAATTATGAGGTATATAATAGAAGTAGGTATCTCTATGTTGGAATTTACAAAAAGATTGTGTATTATAAGAGAGAGACCAGATAGCCCTGTCGGAATAATACCAACGGACTCAAAGAAAGTCTTGAAAGCGCAACCACCAACGAGACCAGCAAATATCATTATAAAAATTTGCATAATAAACTTAGCATAACTTTTATTGATTTTAATTTTATTTTCCATAATACGACTATAACATTTTTTGCAATAAAATAAAAATAAATTTTGAAAAAACAATTAAAAATTTAGAAATTTCTTTATAAAAAGTAAATTCATAACAAATTTATAAATTTTTGCCTGCTTATTTGACTTTTTTTTAATTATATTGTATAAACAATATATGGAAAAGTGCTTGTTTGTATATAATGCACAGAGTGGAAAAGGGAAAGTGAAACGGAAAGAGAAGGAGATAGTCTCTTTACTTTCTCAGCGCTATTATGTAGAAGTCTATCAGTCAGAATATGCTGGACATATAAGTCAAATTATCGAAGAAAAAGGCAATGTAGAACTAATAGTAGTTGCAGGTGGAGATGGAACGCTTAATGAAGTAGTGAATGCTATTATGCAAATAAAATCAAAAGCAAAAATAGGGTATATACCCACAGGTACAGTCAACGATGTTGCTCATTCGCTTGGTATAAAGAAGAATATAAAAAAGGCAGTTAAAGATATATTGGAGGGGTGTGTTTTTAAACATGATGTGTTCAAGGTTAATGACCGATATGGAATATATGTTTGTTGCAGTGGCCTTTTTACTGAAACTAGTTATGAAACGAGTCAGAAACAAAAGAGAAAAATTGGTAAAATTGCATACGCCTTACATGGATGTAAAAAAATTTTTTCTACTAAATCCCTCAACCTTAAACTTGAATATGAAGGCGGAATAGTTGAAGGCAAATTTGCTATAATGTTGCTAATCAATTCTAGATCTGTCGCAGGATTTAAGATAAACAAAAGGGCTTGCTTAAATGATGGATTAATTGATGTAGTTCTTATTAAAAGTAAAAAGGACAAAGTAGGGATATGCTCGGTCTTAAATGTTGCAACGTTTTTCTTAAATGGCATAAAGAAAAAGAATAATAAAAATATAATCAAATTAAAACTTAACAAATTTCATGTAGAAATACCAGAAAATACAACCATAAATCTAGATGGTGAAAGAGTTAGTAATGGGAGTTTTGATTTTAGCGTGATAAAAGAAGGGATAAGTATAATAATTCCTAAGAATTTTAAATTAATTAAAAATTAGCAACGAGACATATTTATATAATGAGGTCAAAAAATGGAGAAGAAATTAAAAATTGGTTTATTTATAGATTCTTTTTTCCCTATGGTAGATGGGGTGGTAATGGTTGTAGATAACTACGCAAAAAGGTTGTCTAAGTTTTGTGATGTTACCGTTTTTACAATTAAACCAAAGGGAAAGTGTGATAAAAAGTTTGATTATAGAGTGGTTCAATGCAAAAGTTTGAATATATTGAATGTAGACTATGATGTACCAATTCCTAAATTTGATAATGAATTTAAAAAAGAATTAGAAAAAAGCGACCTTGATATTGTACATATACATTCACCATTCGGAGTTGGTGCAATGGGAGTTCGATATGCTAAAAAACATAATATTCCAGCGATCGCAACATTGCACTCTCAATACAAACAAGATTTTTATCGTTCCACTAAAAACAACGCATTAGCAAATTTTCTCACCAAAAGAATTATGAAAGTCTTCAATCAGTGTGATGAATATTATGCGGTAAACGATAAGATTGCCGAGATTTTTTATGGATATGGAGCAAATCATATGCCTCTTGTTCAAAGAAATGGAACTGATATGTTGCCAATTGTAAACAAAGAGGATGCAATAGAATTGGTTAATAAGAAATATGGACTAGAAAGGGATACATCTGTATTTTTGTTTGTTGGGAGAATAAATGCTTTAAAAAACATATTTTTTATATTAGAAGCGCTTGAAAAATTAAAAGATAATAATTTTAAAATGTTTTATGTTGGAGATGGACAAGATTTTGAAGAACTTCAAAAAAGAGTGCATAAATCATGTATAGCAGATAAAATCGTTTTAACAGGGAAAATAACAGACAGAGAACTACTAAAAGCATTATATCTACGAGCAAAATTATTTTTGTTTCCGTCTATGTATGACGCAAGTTCTCTTGTTCAAATAGAGGCGGCATCACAAGGCACTCCGACTATATTTTTAAAAGGCTCTGCTACTAGTGCTACTGTTACCGATTATAAAAATGGTTTTTTATCTGATCCAACACCAGAAAAATTTGCAGAAAAAATTGAAGAGATTTTGTCAGATGATGACCTTTATAAAAGAGTGCAAGAGGGTGCAGTAAGAGATCTGTATGTAACATGGGATGAATGTGTAAAAGAAATATACCAAAAATATCTATTAGCAATAGAGAAAAAAGCAAATAAAAACACCTGAAAATTATTCAGATGTTTTTTGTTTTGAGTAGGATTTTTTAATATATTTTCAAGTTTATTTTTATAAATATTATATTTTCTTTAAAAACATTATTATTCTCATTAAATTTTGTAGTATCTTTTTCTAATGCTAGTTTATAAAATTCACATTTATAATCAAGTTTATGCAGTGCTTTATTAAGGTCTGCAATTTTATTTTTTATATCTTTTCTTAGCGATAAAAACATATTATACCTTTCTTCAATTGTACTGTCTCCTTGTTGTAAAAGTTCTATATATTTGCAAATATCATTTATTTTCATACCAGATGTTTTTAAACATTCAATAGTAATAAGCCATTCGATATCTTTATCCTTGAAAATTCTTGTGCCATTCTTGGATTTTTCTATATTAGGTAAAAGCCCCATGCTGTCGTAGTAGCGTAGGGTGGAGGGGTTAATCCCCATTAATTTTGCGATTGTTTGTATAGAGTATGCCATGTAATTCTCCTTAATATTAAATTGTCATTGTTTCGCTATTTGGATGCTTTGGAAGTCCTGGCATAAGTGATATTTTCCCTGCTATGACCACGATAAATTTTCCGCCTAATTTAAGTTCGATATCACGTACATGAATATCAAAGTTTGTAGGTCTGCCTATTAACATGTCATCATCTGAAAGCGAATATTGAGTTTTCGCTACTACTATTGGCAAACCCTTGCCGAGAATTTCAAATTTCTTTATTTTCTCTTCTGCCTCAGGGCTATAAGTTATCCCTCTTGCCCCATATATTTTTTGAGATAAAGATAATATTTTTTCTTTAATAGTATTGTTAAGGTCGTAAGCATATTTTAGAGGCGAATTCTCTTTTTCACATAAAGAGATAACTTCTTTTGCAAGTTCAGTGCATCCATATTTGTTAAGGTATGGACTTGCAACAATTGCTTTTACTTTGATTTTATTACAAAAAGTTTGTATTTTCTCTATTTCCTTTAAATTGTCGTCAGAAAATTTATTTATTGCGATGACTACTTCTTTATTAAATATATTTTTAAAATTTTCGATATGTTTAAGCATGTTGTCAAGGCCACCTGATAAGCTTCCTTCTTGCGAGTGTGTTTTTAATGCCCTTAAAGTTACAACTATGACTACAACATTAGGGTTAAGGTTGTTAAGTCGGCATTTTAAGTCTATAAACTTCTCGCCTCCTAAATCTCCTCCAAAGCCAGCCTCAGTGATACAATAATCTCCGAGGGAGAGTGCTGTTTTTGTGGCGATACAAGAATTGCATCCATGTGCTATATTTGCAAATGGGCCACCATGCACTAATGCAGGTGTGTGGCAAAGAGTTTGTACAAGATTTGGTTTAATTGGATTTTTAAGTAGTAACGCCATAGCATTTTCTGCTTTTAAGTCCTTGGCATAAATTGGCTCTCCTTTTTTAGAAAATGCAACCAAGATATTGGCAAGTCTATTTTTTAAATCTTGTAAGTTTTGAGATAAACAGAGAATTGCCATTATCTCACTTGCAGCAGTTATGATGAAATTTTCTTTTCTTTCAACATTGCGAGATAATTTTTCTTGTGAAATTGTAATTTCTCTCAAAGCTCTATCATTCATATCCATGCATCTGTGGAACAATATATTTTTATCGTCTATATTAAGAGAATTTCCTTGATATATGTGATTGTCAATTAAAGCACATAGAAGATTATTTGCACTAGTAATAGCATGGAAATCGCCAGTAAAATGCATATTAATTTCTTCTGACGGAATAATTTGAGATTTGCCTCCCCCAGTTGCTCCACCTTTAACACCAAATACAGGACCAAGTGAAGGCTCTCTTAATGCAAGTATGGTATTTTTGCCTAGTTTATTCATCGAGTCGGCAAGTCCTATTGACATTGTGGTTTTACCTTCTCCAAATTTAGTGGGATTAATTGCAGTTACTAAGATAAGTTTACCCTTAGGAGAATCAAGCCCATCTATTTTTGCCATATCTTCGCCATAGAGTTGATAATTTTTGATTTTTAATTTTTTTATTAAACTTATAATTTTCAATTTTTACTCCTTTTGAAATATCTTAGCACAAATTTTTAAAATTCTTAACTAAATAGTTGAATTTTGATTAAAAAATAACATTTGATTGCATTTTTATTACATTTATGATAATATAATTGCATGGATATAGTTGACTGCATTATTAAATCGGATAATTTTGCAAAGATAAAACAAGAAGTTCAAAGAGGAGTGATCGCAAAGGCATTATTGCTTATGTCAAAAGATAAGAGTTATGCCTTGTCTTTTGCGAAAGTTCTTGCCAGTCTTATTTTAAATAACGGTAATGAAGAAAGAAATGAAAACTTTGAACGAGTCCTTCTAGATTCTCATCCAGATGTTAAAATTTATCCGCAAAAAGATAAATTACTTGTTGCTGACAGCGAGGAAATCGTAAATGAAAGTTTTATGCTCCCCGTTCAGTCAGATAAAAAAATTTTTATTATAAAAAACTTTGACAATTCAATGGAAAGTGCTCAAAATAAATTACTAAAAGTCCTTGAAGAACCACCTAAAAACGTATATATAATTTTGACTTGTTCAAATATAAATTTAGTACTGCCTACAATTAGATCAAGGTGTAATAAATATGAACTTGCAAAAGTCTCAGATAAAATAATAGAGGAATTATTTGCAAACCATGATAATTATAATATTATAAAATGTCTTTGTGATGGTTATATAGGAAAGGCAGAAAATTTAGCCAACAATAAAAATCTATACTTTTTATTCGAGAGCGCTATTTCTGTTATAACAGATTTAAAATCATCAAAGCAAGTACTAACATATGCTAAAAATTTGACAGACAATAAGGAATATTTCAATTTATTTATTGAGGTAATTTCACTTGCACTTGAAGACCTAATTGCAATAAAAAATGAAAAAAGTGTAAGACTTGCTTTTATAAAAGAAAGGTTAGAAAATGTTTCCAATGATTATTCTATAAAAGCAATTTGTGAGATACAATCTCTTTTAAATAATGCCGTTAAAGAACAATCATATAACACTAATTTAACGCTAATTATAGAAAATTTACTATTAAATATTTTGGAGGTAAAATATATATGCAAGTAAAATCAGTACTAGCAAAATTTCATAATGGTGTACACGGATATTCTTTTTCTCCAAACGGAATTGATGTAAAAAAAGGCGATTATGTTATTGTAGACACAGAAAAAGGAAAGGATATAGTAAAAATAATTAAAGACGTAGAGGATATTGAATTAGACGAGTTAAAAGAGTCACTAAAAAATATAGTACGAAAAGCGGATGAAAAAGATATAAGAGAGGCAAAGGAGAATTATAAAAAAGCAGAAAGTTTATTGCCTAAAATAAAGGAAATGGTAAAAGAACAAAAACTTGATATGAAAGTTATCAATGTAGAATGTAATTATGATTTTACTAGACTTACTATAAATTTTACCTCAGATAATAGAGTTGACTTTCGTGAACTTGTAAAACAACTTGCCGAAACTTTTAAGACAAGAATAGAACTTAGACAGATTGGACCAAGAGATACAGTAAGACTTTTAGGTGGTTATGGTGAGTGTGGACTTGAATGTTGTTGCCATAAGGGATTTGGTATGAATGACCATATATCAATAAAAATGGCAAAAAATCAAGGATTAAGTCTAAATCCAAATAGCATAAATGGGTTGTGTGGGAAGATGTTATGTTGTCTTGCTTATGAAAATCCTTATTATAGTGAGGTGCTAAAAAAAATGCCAAAAGTAAATTCTCTTATTGACACACCAGATGGGAAAGGAAAGGTTATGTATAACGATCTCTTAAAACAAAAGGTTAGCGTCAAATTTGAAGATGAATATTCAAGCGAAGTTAAAGAATATGATATAGATAAAATTAAATTCAAATTGGATAAGGAGTAGAGAGTGATATTAGATAAAGATGAGCGAATAGAGGATCTTGAATGTCATGGATTAAAGATCATACAAAACAAAAATTACTATACTTTCACTTCTGATTCTGTCGTGCTTGCTAATTTTATAAAACTCAAAAAAAGCGATAAGTGTGTGGAAATAGGAACAGGATGTGGTGTTATTTCAGTGCTTTTGACTGCAAAGACAGAATTTGATAAAATATACGCATTTGAAATTCAAGATGAAATGGCAAGACTTGCTGAAAAGAATGTGATATTCAACGATTTGCAAGATAAAATTCAAGTTATTAGTGATGATGTCAAGAATTTTAGACAGTATATAGAAAATGAATCTATTGATGTGATCTTTTCAAATCCGCCATATATGCGTAAAGATGTTCAGTTAAATAAAAATCGTATAAAAAGCATTGCGCGTCATGATGAAAGTTTGCCTATTAATGAACTTTGCAAATGTGCTTATAGTATGCTTAAATTTGGAGGAAAGTTTTACGTAGTTTATTCTGCCGAACGTTCTTGCGAACTAATCCACACTTTGATTAATTATAATCTAGAACCAAAGAGAATGTTTTTTACTCAGAATGGCAAGGGGAAAGTTATTCTGATAGTAATAGAAGCGGTGAAGGGAGGAAAACATGGCGTTGAAGTACTCCCTGAACTTGAAACTAATGATGTCAAAGGGGAATATTTACAACTATTGCAAACAAAATATTTTGGACGTAATTAGTTTAGATAATAAAACTCAATTAATATTAAATTTTTCTATATAATTTTTCTCCATAAGTATAAAGTAACGAATATACAATTATACAAATTAACACGATAAACGCAAGGTGGAGTGCAAGGTATTGTGAAAGTGTAAAAATTTGAGATATTTCAATAAATAACAAAAAGTATACAAGAAATGGGATAAGAGAAATCATCATTGAAATCATCATTGAAACAAAAAGACTCATACTCTGTTTGACCGCCTGTGCTTCGTTAAGCCAATCAAGTTTAGGCCATTTTAAATTAGTTAAAAGACCAAGCCCTGAGAATGTTATCATACTGATTATTGGAAGAAGATAAACAAGAATTATCTCACCAGCATTGCAAGGAGATACTGATACATATATAGTGCAGGAAATCAGAACAAAGGGTATTGCTAACATAATATTAAAGATAAGTTTAGAATTTATTATATCTTTGTATGAGATTGGAAAACTTTTTAAAAGATAAAATTTTGTTCCTTCAATTGAAATGGATGCAGAGGTTGGAACGCCAATACCCAGACACATTGACGAGAAACATACAAACATTATTATAAAATACTCAGAGGTGAAATTTTCATATGTCCCGTAAATTCCTCTTGCTCCTAGCGACATGCTTATAGCAAGAACAATAACCATTATAGGACCAATGATTGAATTTATAAAATAGGTTGGACTGCTAAAAAAGGTCTTAGCCTCTTTTTTTATTAAGGACGATAGAGGCTTGCTATTTGTGTAAACAAGAGGCTTGTTATTCTTTTTACTGCTATGTGAGGTAAGAGAAGAGTTAATTTTTTTATAACCAATTGTTATTATACCAACACTGATTAAAGCAAAAGCCATTGTTACTGCTAAGAATGCAAGGAATTGCAAGAAATCGCCTGTTGTTATAGAGTTAAACAAGAAATTGATATGAGGAAATACTATTTTTATCCACAAAGGTATACCGCTGACAAACAAATCTTGTGTTAATGAAGAGTTTGCAAGATAAATAAATGTAATAAGTCCCAAAGTGAAAAAGATCGTTATAATATTTGAAAGTAATTTCTTGTTTTTCATTTTAGATGATATAAGGCTTAATAAGTATGCAATGATAGAACCTATTTGTTGTGTAAAGGTTGGTATAAAGAAGAAAGATAAGATTGTATAAATCACCGCAGAAACAGTTATAGGACAAAATATAAAGTATATAACAAAGGCAGGAAAAGCGATTAAGAAGCCATAGAAAAATGAAACAAAATAAGAACTAAGATATTTTGCGGTGATAATTTCCCAAGTCTTAATAGGCATACTTGCAAGCAGATCATAATCTTTGTTTTTATAATATTGATTTTGTGAATCATATACCGTCATCATAAGCACTAAAAAAGAGGAGAGCATGAGCCCAATCACAAGTACATACTCAGGATGACCTATTTCACTAAATTGTTGTGCTGTGCCAAGATAGGCAAACCCCATAGCAAGAGCGACCACTACAAAAATAACAAAAGCAAACACTCCGTTTGAAAGTGCTCCTCCCTTTCTTCTTGATTTAAACAATTGTGATAAAGTTTGTTTAAAGTATATTAATGAAAGATTAATTAGATTTTTCATTTTCAAGCTCCAAAAATACACTTTCTAAACTTTCATCACTTGTAATATCTTGCATTGTTCCATACTTGATAAGTTTTCCTTGCTTAATAATTGCAACATGAGAACATATCTTCTCTGCGACGTCAAGAACGTGTGTTGAATATAAGATTGTTACCCCACTTTCTGCAAGTTCGCTCATAATTTCTTTAAAGGCATGACTGCTTATAGGGTCAAGACCAACAAATGGCTCGTCTAACAGCAAAACTTTCGGACTATGAATAAGTCCAGAAACAAGGGCGAGTTTTTGTTTCATGCCATGACTATAAGAAGAAATTACAGAATTTAAATCCTTGAAAATATCCAGTCTTTTAGCATAATACTCTATTTTTTCTTTTCTTTCTTCTTTGCCAAGTCCAAATATACTTGCAATAAAGTTGAGGTAGTCAATACCTTTCAAATGTTCGTATAGGTCAGGGTTGTCTGGAATATAGGAAATAACCCTTTTTGCCTCAATAGGCTTTGTTGCTATGTTGATTTTATCAACTAAAATTTCGCCAAAATCAAAATCAAGTATTCCAGCGATACATTTTAGGGTGGTAGTTTTGCCTGCGCCATTATGACCAATAAAAGCACAAATTTGTCCATCTTGCACAGTTAAAGACAAATCATCCACAGCAATCTTATTTCCAAATTTTTTTGTTAAGTTATAAATTTCTAACATAAATCTCCTAATAGTTTGATTATATCATATTATTATATACATAGTCAAAAATATTGACGATGAAGAGTGAATTTTTAAAATTATTTTGTCAAAAAAAGAGGCAATAACGCCTCCCTTTTAATTGATTACTATTCATTTTCAAAGTCGTCAATATATTGTGCTTCGTCTCTTGCTTTTATATCATGTGGATTGTTAGGATTTGAAATATATTTGTCGCTACTGCCTTTACCTGCAACTTTTGAGCCATATTGTCCCTTATTCATTCCCACATTTAATATTTGCTTTCTTGCAATAATTTCTTTATCAAACTCTGTCTTTATTTCATTTACCTTTTCTTCAAGCAATGCGATTTCTTCTTTAACGCATTTTCTATATTCCTCATCCAATTCCTTTACATATTTTGTTTTATCCTCCTCACTGCATTTTGAAAGGAAAAGGTCATAGTATTCCTGCGGAGTGGACGAGAAATCCTTACTTTTTATTTTTGCTGTCCAATCGTCTCTTTCTTTATCATTTAAATACTTCCTAAAACCTGATTTTTCTTGAACTATTGGATGTTCTATATGTTCATGGATACAAAAAGGTGTGCAGAAAAATCTTTTAACATCATAGTAATCGTCATATTTAGATAAGCCTACAACAATCAAAACATCCATATCATCTAAATGTTTCACTTTTGTTTGTGAAATAACATCAAGAATATTTTGTTTAATCATAACATCTGTTATCTCTTTTTCAGGTATACCAAGTTTTTTAAACCAATTTGTCATTTTTTTACTCCTTTTATAATTATTTAAATTATATCATAAAAACAATAAAAAGTCAATAGGCATAATAATAATGAATTTACGATTATAAAAAAACAATGTTTAAACTATAATAATGATTATTTATATTATCGGAAGTTGTCGTCAAGCAGGGCGAAGCCATATTTGACAGCAACTGATGGTTTTACATACTATGTGATGAACACAATTTATTGTGTTTTTGCGTTTAGCAAAATTAAAATTTAACTTGCTTAAATTTTAACATCACATAGTTTATATTATAATACACATAATATTATATATATAACACGTTAAAGTAATTAAAAAGTATATGTAAAGTTTATTTAGATAATCAAAGTGCGTCAAGTTGGCTATCCAAGGACAATGAATGTCTTTCAAAAGGGCAGAGCGGTTGTATTTGTGATTATCTTGAATACTTTAATGGATCTCAAAACAGAATTGTTGGGTTGACGGGTATAGATTTGAACGGAGAATACCTTGCACAAGACGAAAAGGGTTTATTCCCAGACAATGTTACTTATGAAGAGATATATTCATACAACAAAGAAGATGATGAAGAAGAAAGAGAATAAAAAAGTTAATTTAGATTGGCAGGCAACGATGGGTTGCCTGTCTTTTTTTTACTAAATATTCGTTTATGAAATCCTTATTTTTTATACAAATATATCTTCTTTACTATTTAAATTTTTAAAATTTTTTATTAACTTCGAAGATTTTTTTGCTCATTTATCAGAAAATTTTGACAAATTTCAAAAATTTTTTAGTTATAAAAATCATAAAATTTGCCATAAAATTGGCGTTTTTTAGGATAAAATAGCGAACACGTGGAAATGTGTCGGCAAAATATAAAAATTTCTCAAAAAAAATTAAAAATTTTTAAAATTTTTTTGAAAAAAGTGTTGACATTGTGATTGCACTTGTGATATTATACTCATGCTAACCCAAAAGGTACAGGTTGTACCTGTTAGCGATAGAACCTTGACAACTACATAATAGAATGTTTTACAGAATGTAAAACGAGCAAACAAATATTCATTTATGTTAATTTTTAATGTAATACGAATATCTTTTGCAAAATTCAATTTACGTCGAGTAAATGAATAACAAGAGTCTTATAGAACTAAGATTTGTGAAAATGCTAAGATTATCCAATAAATCATTTTATATGATTAAGCTACAAAGAGCATATAGGGGATGCCTTGGCACTAGGCGCCGATGAAGGACGTGATAAGCTGCGATAAGCGA
>CALWJU010000026.1 GCA_944381105.1 uncultured Clostridia bacterium
CAGGAAAAGAGGTGGCTCAAAGTGCTGAAAATACGCAAAAAGCCAAGGAAATAAGGGCATATTTTGACGCACCACCTATTAGCGTTGACGCACTTTGCGCCACCTACATTTAGCCGAGAAGTGGGAAACCCACTTTCGCTTAAATTAGTTTAAAACAAGATAAATTAAAATATTTAAATAAAAATTATTTAACTCATTGCCTCTCTAATTGTAATGAGGAGAATAATTATGAATGAACAAAATTTAAACAATGCGGTTGTGATAGATAGAGTTTCAAAGAAGGTGTTAAATGAACCAAATATAGAGATTGATGAAGAGATTTACGCTGAAGCGGTTTCAAGATTGGTGGAGAAATTGTTGGTGAGTTTAAGGCAGAAGAGAGATCTAAAAAAATTAACACCGAGGAGTGTGTTTTCACATCAAAAGCCAGACAGCAGAAAAACTTCGCGACCATAAATTTGCAAACAAATTTATTTACTGCGTTAACTGTAAAATATCCCAAAACAGTCATTTAGGAAAACTAAACTCCTGCTTTGGAATATTTTCCGAGCCTTGTCTCGCTGGTTTTTCTGCAGTCTGGAAATATTAAAAAAACTTTCAGGTTTGTGCTGGACTTATGAAAAAGTTTGTGGTATGTGTTTGTGATGAAGGATACTCAAAAATAAAGTATTTAATAATAGGAGTGGAAATGAAGAAAATTGTAATTTATGCTAGATATTCTAGTGACAGGCAAACGGAGCAGTCAATTGAGGGGCAACTTCGAGTGTGTCACGAGTATGCAGAGCGCAATGAGTATGTGGTTGTTCATGAGTATATCGACAGGGCACTTTCAGGGACGACCGACAGAAGACCTGCCTTTTTGCAGATGATTGAGGACAGCAAGAAAAAAGAGTTTGAGTATGTGCTGGTGTATCAGCTGGACAGGTTTGCGAGGAACAGGTATGACAGTGCGAACTACAAAATGAAGCTCAAAAAGAATGGGGTGAGAGTGCTGTCGGCAAGAGAGAATATTTCGGATGACGCCAGCGGAATTTTAATGGAAAGTGTGCTTGAAGGTATGGCGGAATATTATTCTGCCGAGCTCAGTCAAAAGGTTAAGCGTGGCGTACGTGAAAGTTTGATTAAGGGCTATTACACAGGCGGTCAGGTTACATACGGCTACAAAATTGAAGATAAACGATGGAAAATTGATGAAGAGCACGCAGAGTTTGTTCGGCAGACGTTTAATAAATATGCAGTGGGAGAGAAGGCGACCGAAATTGCAGACCATTTAAATGCGCAGGGCTCAAGAACGTCAACTGGCAAAAAGTGGAACGGCAATGCGATTTCTAAAATGCTACACAACCAACGATATATGGGCATAGAAAAGTTTGGCGGCGAGGTGTTTACAGATGTAATTCCGCCGATTGTTGAAGAAAAGTTGTGGCGAGTAGTAAATGGTATGATGGAGCACTATCGCAGGAACTACAAAAAGGATAAATACGACCCATACTTTTTGACGGGCAAAATCTTCTGTGGATACTGCGGTGAAAGTGTGATTGCTGAGGCGGGTTCCAGTCATATGGGAACGAGATACAAATACTACAAGTGCCACACGAAAAAGGTCAAGGGCAAGGCGTGTTTGCTTAGAAATTATCGCAAGCATGAACTTGAACAACTCATTATTGACAAAACTAAAAAATACATTTTGACCCCAAGCAAAATAGAAGAGATTGCGCATATGGTTGTGGACAAATACAACTCTGAGATTTCAAACAACGTCGTGCTTAAATGCCTTGAAAAGGAATTAAGGCAGATAAACAATAAAATCAACAGCTTAGTGAAGAATATGGAACAGGGCATAGTTTCACTTGCTATTCGTGAAATGCTTTACAAACTTGAAAATGATAGGGCGGATATTCAACTTAAAATTGCCGAAGAAAAGAACAAGTTTGATAAGCCACTAAACTTTGAAGATGTCAAAAATTTTATATCACTGTTTGCAAGTAAAGACTATGATGACGTATTTGAACGCAATAAATTCTTCAACCGATTTATTAAAAAGGTGCTTTTATTCAACGATAAAATTATTGTGATAATGCGAGGTAGCAAAGGTGCTGAGAATGAACTTGCCATAAACAACGATGAACTTTATGCAAAAAGAATTTTAGAAAAATTTGAGAAAAAAGAAATAAGTGAAAATGATTTTGAAAATAAAAATGGGAGCCTCGACAATTTGGGCTCCCATTTTTGTGAAAATGATAAAATTTTAAAAGAAAAAGAGGCTGAATTAGACAATTTCGTCCATCAGCCTCCTCGTGGCGGAGAGCTTAACTTTAGAACCGTACCGCACAAATGTAAAGACATATAATTATATACATCTTTTATATATCATTAATATCATTTATTCAAGCATATCATATATATTTATATAACAAAGTCAGGTAAATTCATCATAGAATAAAAGAAATCTATTAATTTTGAATTTAATCTACTTATGTATTCTAATGAATAACATTATTTTTCAGATAGTGCTTCCTGTGTTAAACCTAAAATATAAAGATTGTAGTAAATT
>CALWJU010000027.1 GCA_944381105.1 uncultured Clostridia bacterium
CCCATTATTGAAGAAGATAGGTTTAATGAATTTGTTAGTAAAGAAAACAAAGAAACATGGGTTGATTTGCAAAAGAGAGTTATTGCAGGTATTAAAGATATCGTTAATAAATATAATGATGAAGATAGTATTATTTGTGTGACGTCTGGTGTTAATATTGCGGGGTTTCTTGATTGGAATTTAGGACTAGAACCAAGTGAAAATATGCCATTTTTAGGAATTATTTCATGTTCACCGATAATATTTAAATATAATAAAAAATCATAAGTTTATTAAATTTAAAAGTACAAATTTTTATAGGAAAATGCGAGATTTTTGCAAATGGGGTGTTTTGTGTTGTATTTTTTTGTGTTTATTCTCCAATGCTTTAACTAAATCTTCTTTTAAGTTGGAATTATTTTTCGTGCTTTATTTGTGTGTGCAATAAAAAACTGATAGATTGTGCTATCAGTTTTCTTCTTGTACAGGCTCGCCTGCTTCATTTATATCTTCTATTGTTCTTGCGTCTGTATGAGGTATCTGTTTCCATTTAACCTTTTTGAATAGGCAAATTATTGATATAGGTATGTATGAAACCATAAAGAACGGAAATGTTAAACTATATTTTATTTTTTGCCAGAACGTACATTTTACTCGTTTACGCTCACTTATAAGAATTAGAAGCCCATATAAAAATATTCCTATATATCCAATAATAAGCGATGAAACAAGTCCTACAATTGCTCCTAAAAATGGTGAGGATGCTAGTCCCGCACCCGCAAATAAGAACTCAACACCCATATAAATATAATAGAAAATAGACCAAAAGAAAGTTATGGGTGTGAAAGGAAACAACATTAACATCATCTCATAAGAGGCGAACCAGTGTTTTGAAAATATAGTTGACATTAGGAATAAAAAGTATTTCGAAAAGCATTGATAGAAACCCTTTTGCCATCGCATACGTTGATTCCAACTAGCCTTAAAAGTAACAGGCTGTTCATCATAGAATATCGCATCATCACAATAAGTTATCTTTTTGCCCTCGGCTATTTGGCAGGTAGAGAATTCAATATCCTCTGTTAGTGTTGTGAATTTCCAGCCTGTATCGGTATTTAGTATCTTTGAACTCACTAAAAAGCCTGTCCCAGAGATGAAAGTACTTGAATTAATTATCGCTCGTGGAGTATGCAAGAATCTACACTCTTGTAAAAACATCATTCCTGTATTGGCAGAGATAGTATTAGTATTAAAATTTTTGGAGTTTCTATATGTAGTAACTACGTCATATCCAGCATCAAAAGCCTTATTTATTTCATAAAAGTAATTTTTATCTAACAAATTGTCGGCATCAAATACTAGAAATGCGTCAAATTTTTCTTTATGGAAATTGTCTCTTTCTTTGATTCTTTCAAGTAAATAGTCAAGTGCGTAACCCTTTCCTATGAGAGTGCCGTTGAACCTTTGATACACCCCTCCCGTTAATTTTGCGTCTTCTAGGGCTTTTCTAGCAACTTCGGCAGTGTTATCTGTACAGTTATCTGCCACTACAAAGACAGAAATTAAATCTTTATTGTATGTCTGATTTGCAATACTTGCAATCAACTGACCAATGACTTTTTCTTCATTTCTACCTGCAATCAGCACAGCATAAGCATGGTCTTTCTTTGCTTTTGGAAATTTTTTTCTTTTAAAAAGACCTAATACACCTAAAATAACTTTGTATGAAAATAAAATTGTAATAACAACTGATAAGACAAAATTTATTATACTGAGTGCGTCCATATTTTATCCTTGACTCTTACTAATTCCCTCTCATTATAACACACATATATGTTATTTGCAAGTAAAAATTTAAAAGAATGTAAAAAATGTGATAAATTAAATAATATGTAACTAAAATTACCTTTAATTTAGGACTGCGTTCATATTTTGTCTTTTATTAATCATAAAAAGTGAACCTCTTTAATCTAGTTTTTTAGGGTTCACTTTATTGCTTAAATTACATTTAAGATTCTATTTTCAGTTCTCCAATAATAGTTTTTGCAAAGTAGGCGAAAGGCTTCAATAATGCCTTCGCTTGTAAGTTTTAAATTTTTTAGGTTGTCAAATTCGGTAATGGACAATAATTTTAAAACTGTAAAGCAAAGATCGCTAATAGGTTCGCATAAGGCAGTCTTGCAGGCTGGACAAACAATCTCGCCAATATCATAATTAAAATATTTTTTACCTAAAATACATCCGCATGAAGAACATTTTTCTGAAATAAATTTATAGCCCATACTATTAAAAACGTCCAACAAGAACTTGCTTATGCAATAATATTTTTTTACGTTGTCATAGCAAAGGACTTTTAATGCTTTTATAAGTTCTATAAAAAGTGGGGGATTTGACTGATTTTCAATCTTATCAACTATGTCAAGTATTGCACACCCTTCATAATATTTATCGATATCTTTTGTAATATCATAAAAGTTGTCAATTATGTCTACTCCTGTTACTATAAAATTCGTTTTAGTTTGTTCTAGCAAAAATTCGCCAAAACAAAAGATTTCTTTTGCTGATTTAAGTTTTGCTTTATCTCCTCTCACTCCTTTCATAGAAACGTAAATTTTACCAAGTTCTAAACTATATATGCAGACCAGTTTATCTTTTTCTTTTACACTTTTATTGTTAAGAACTATTGCTTTTACCTTAATTGAACTCATAACCTAATCATTCCATTTCATCTTCTAATGACAATTGATACTCTTTAAGAAGAGCATCGTATTTTTCTGTATTTTCTATAAGAAGGCTTATTGTATTGATAAAACCAATACTTTTTACATTTCTCCATGTGTCCATCATCTCAATGTAAGCATCATCTAACTTTTCTTTCAATGTTTTTTCCATATCAGCCTCCTTTTTATTTTTCTTTAAGAATTCTTCTTGTTAGATATAGTATATACCAAAAACTTTAAAAACTACAACAAAATTTATTAAAATTATAAAATCTTTTGTCGCATTTTTTTACTTATATTTTATTAAAATTTTGGTAGAAATTATTAAAAACTATTGAACATAATGTGCTCAAAAGATAAAAGTTATATTTATTAAATTATTTTTTGTATTGTTATAGAACCATTATTAATAGTTTGACTTTGATTATTTGTGTTTTTAATTGTTATCGAGCCTGACGGAGAGGTGATTTCTACAAAAGCAGAGCCAGAAAGTGTGGTGCTAGTTCCAACTGTACCTGACATGGCGGATGATGAAGATGGCAACAAAAAGTCATTTAGGAAGATTCCAAAACTGCTAGTTCCATTTGGTGAAATTATCCCTGACAAATTGTAAGATATTAAATATCTACCATTTATTAGGGTAAAAGTATCTCCGCTAAGAGTAATAGCACTGCCTTGTGAAAAGATAGGACTAGGCAAAACATTTTGACCAGCAATAACGCTTTGAGTGGTATTTATTTCAGTAAGAATACTTGCTCCTTCGATAACGGGATTTATAATGGTAGTCCCTGATTGATTTAATAGAGCAATAAGATTTTGATAACAATTAAAAATAGGTCTTGGAAAATTTGAAAAACTATTGCATTGGTTAAAATTCAAATTGCAAGGCATATATACTCCTTAAATCACAGCCCTAATACATTATATTCACATTTTAGTAATAAGATATTTATTTTTTTGCTATATTTTTGTTGCAACAATAGATAGTCAATTTTTAAAAGGGGATAATAAATTAAATAATTTTTTTAATTTATTTTAAAAAATAGTTGACAAATGCTAATAAATTTGTTATATTAATAAGGCAAACTTAATAAAAGGTTTGTTGATGGCATATGGAAGTTTAGCTCAGCTGGGAGAGCATCTGCCTTACAAGCAGAGGGTCATAGGTTCGAGCCCTATAACTTCCACCAGTAGTATTAGATAGGCACTATATAACACAATATATAGTGTCTATTTTTATTTTGTGTTTCATTTTGTAACAAAAGTTTAGTCAAAAGTTTAGTCAAATGTAGGGTACAAATTACCATATAACAAGCGGAGTTTTGACGATGGTATGTTTTCCTTTATGTTCGTATAGATATTATTTGTTGTTACTATGCTACTATGTCCGAGTTGTAGTTGCCTATACTTATCTTTTGCGTTTAAAAAGTATAGATTTGCCGAACATGTATGTCTCAGTCCATGTAGGCAATTTTTTATATTTAGTTCTTTAAATATTTTTGCTAGTTCGTGTGTTGGATAGTGTATGTTAAAGTCGAAAGTGTTGTGCGTCATGTTTGTTTTTAGAAATTGTATAAACTCTTTTGTAACATAAACATATCTATCTGCGTTTTTGGTTTTTGTTCCTTTAATATGTATTGTTTGTTTTTCTTCGTTTAAATCTTCCAAAAGGTTAAATTTAATTGTTTCTTCTCTTCGACTTCCAACGATTAGCGAAAACATAACAAAAGTATATAGTTTAGTATCCTTAACATAATTGATAAGTTTCTCTTGTTCTTCTAAAGTTAGTGGTTTTCTAACCTGTGTATTTGTTTTTATAGGTTTTTCTAGTCCTAGTGTTATATCTTTTTTGATTTTTCCTGTGATATATGCTTTCTGTAATACCTTTGTTATGTGTTGAAATAATATCTCTTGCGTTCGTTCTTTATCTATTTTATTTATAAAACTTTGTACTTGCTCTGTTTGTAATTTGTTTAAAGGTTGATTTTTAAAATTAGGTGATATATAACTTTTGAGTTCTCTTTGCCATATAGAAATAGTATTGCTTTTATACTTTTTTGTTTTTATGTAATTTTCTATATAAAATTTGTAATATTCAATAAAAGTAAGAGTTTTTGTTTTTATGTTTTTAATTTGTTTAATTTGTCTAGGTTTTATCGATTTAATTTTTTCTAATAGTTCACGATAGGTGTTGGCAATGGTATAGTATAACATTCCGTTTTCTTGTTTTGAGTATTGCCACCTTCCGTCTTTTCTGTGATAACAATTTTTTTTCATTGTGTCTACTCCTTTTAATTTATTAGGCGTAGACTTTCTTGTTTCTTTTGACTGTTGTTGTGTTTTAGTATTATTAGTTAGTAGAAAAGGTCTATTATATTCATTTATTCCCTTTTCAAACTCTTTAATCATATAAAGTCTTAAATTTATCTCATATATAAACCTTTCAATTTCATTAAGTTGTTTTTATATATTCTTCCATTGTTTTATTTCCTTTTAATCTGTTGCGAATATATTATTGTTGTTAATACTGATAGTGCAATAATACCTATCAATTTTTTAGTTTTCATTATTAGTAATTCCTTTTAATTTTTTAATAGTATCTTCTTGTCTCTTTTTGCCGACTTTTAAACCTTCAATGTAAGCATCAACAAGCATACATTGTTCTTTGTCTAAATTTATTATTTTTTCGATAAGGTTATTTTGTTCTTTTGATAATATACTCTTATCTAGTAAATAAGGTACTTTATGTCCTAGTAAGTTGTCAATAGTGGTATGATAAATGTTTGCTAGTTTTATTAATGTTGTTAAGTTTGGTTCTGATATTCCATTTTCATACCTCCCTAATGTTGTATAGTCAATATTTAATTTATTTGCGACTTCTGTTTGAGTCATTTTTTGTTCTTTTCTAATTTGTTTTAAATTCATTTTTTCCTCCTTGTTAAAGATAATATCTAAAACAAGTATTTTTTTCAATAATTTTTAAAATAAATAAAAAAAATATGCAAAAAACACTCAATTTTGTTTGACAATAAGTGATATTTGTGGTATTATAAGTTAAAAATAAGTGATATTTGCATATATTTTTATTTTTTAAGGAGAAAATATGTTGTTATTAAGCAAAGAAGAGTACATGGAAGAGAAAGGAACATCTCAGGAGGAGCAGGATGATTTAATTGCTTTAACATTTGAGACTTTTAGAAACTTGCAAGTTGGAGACATAGTCTACTTAGTAGATGATTGGAATTATTTTATAAAAGTGCCATTTGTAATTGATTATGCAAAGTGGTTGCCTTTTGATGATAGAAGTTCTTTCTATAAGCAAATATCGTTTATACGAGATGGTAAAAAGAGGTATTCAGATTCTGCTAGTCGCAATTATACAGATTTATATGTTCGGAGTTCTTTCTTTGCAGAGTTATTAAATAGAGAAAAACAAAGAAAAGGGAGAAAACGCAAATGAAAAGTTATGAGGTAAAAACGCAAAGTGAGACAATCACATGTTCAAGTTACGAGGTTATGATTTCATTGTTCTTTAATTTAAGAAAGTCAGGTGTGCCAGCACTTGCAATAATAAAGTAATTTATCAATGGTGGTGGAATTCAAGTTTGTTTTGTAAGTTTCAAACAAAAGACACAGTAGGCAAAAGACATACACATCTCTAAAAATTTGTTTATAAAGACATACTTTTCTTCTTTTCGCTTAGTTAGTTATGCCGGACTAACTTGTCCATAGGTGGAAGTCCTGTGGCCATTGACAAAAATAATAAAAGGAGTAGTTTATGGAAGATTATAAGTTCATGATTGTATCAAATAATAAAATTTATATTTGTGCAGGCATTGAAGAATTAAAGCCAAAGATTAATGCTTTAAATACATTTAATTTTACCTATCGAGTCTATTACCTTTGTCAAGGCGAATGGACAGAAATGTTAATATCAGCAGAAGAATTAATTCAAACTTTTGATAAAGGTTTAGCGGATGGGTTAAAAGGAGTGAGTGATGGCAACTGTTATTAGGACAAAAAACAATAAAAAAATTGTTTTATTAAATCCAGCAGAAAAGTCGAAGAGGTATGCAAGACAGTTAAAGACCGGCAAGGTATCAGAAACGGGTAAAAAATTAACTGTTTATCAGAAAGGATGGAGATCAGGTTATATTTCTTCTCGTTCTGATAATGCAAAAGCGTACAAGTCAAATCAAAAGAAGAGAAAATATAGATAAAAGGAGGGAAAAATGCGTCGTAATACAAAGATAGCAATAACATCAATAATAGGCTTCATATTCTTTGCTGTTTTAGTATTTATGATAGTTTCTTTATCATTAGCATCTGCTCATAATAATTCTTTGATTGATGAGTGGAAATCATGGAATGGTGAAGAGGTTGTCGAAGAGGCTGATGACGAAAACAGTAAAGATACAAACGAAGATATAGAAGAGACAGTATTAAATGTAACTAGTACAAATATTGATGACTATTCACTAATTGAAATAGTTGCGTAAGGATAAGTTATGTTTTGGGTAAAGTTGGTTTTAAAACTGATACCGATTATATTTTTAACAATATTAATTTTAGTAATATTTTTATAAAAGACAGGAAATAGGAGGGAAAAGATATGAATAAAGGCAAAAAGCAGTCAATATTAAATAAAATAAATTATTTATATCTTTTTCTTATCCTTGTCTGTCTTTTTTCTTTTATATCTACAATTCCAATAGTTTATGCTGATGATAGTAAATATACAAGTGTTGAAGAAGATTTGTTACAAGATAGTTCTTTCAGTTTGGATGACTATCCAACAATCAACAGTGATTACTCTTTACAAGTTATACAGATAGCAGAGAGTAATGAAAAAGAATTGTTTGTGTATGTTTATCAGCCTTACTATAAAGATAATGCTAGTAGTATAAATATATCAACAGCAATAAACGATAGTTTATACTATCAAAACTATTTTTTAACATACATAGACAATTACGAAACAATTTTTAAATACAAAGTAAACGATTTTGTAGTAAAAGATGATGCTTTAAGATATTATGATATATCTTCAATATATCGACCTTTTGACGAAGATATTGACGAAGAATTAGATAATGATAATACAATAGATGAGGTATCATTTGATGTAAGTAAATTATTTACAGCAAGTACAGTTAATGGAGAGGTGTCATATACTTGTGTTGAAAGTGAAACGATAGAAATAACAGACAAATATGTAGGATATGTTAGATATTTAAATGGTTTTTGGCTGTATGAAGATTCTTGTGATAGTCATTTTGTAGCATTTTCAACAGACTATCAAATTGACAAACTTATGGAAGCAGATTTGACATATATATCAGAAACAGGTTCAGGTTCATTGGCTACTGGTGGATGGACAGTAGATAGTACCGAAACAATTACAAAAACGATATATGCAGATGAGAAAGTTACTAGTGATATGACAGGACCTTTTGGTTATACTTACACTTGGCATAGAATTGAAAGCGTCAGTGAGTTTATTGAAGATGTAGATTTAACTGATGATGCTGAAAATAATATAAAAAATATGCAATGGGTTTTAAGATTTGCTGAAACAGATTACATGGAATACAATGGTTTATATTATCCACATTATGACGCCACTAGAATAAGTGAGGTTACAATTCTAAGACTTAAATTTGAAACTAATGGTATTGTTTATAATTTAGGCGTTATAGATAATAAGCAAACAGGCGATGATATTCCAGATAACAATCAGATCTCTATATTTGAGGAAATACTTAAATGGTTTGTTCGTATTGCTATTACAATACTTTTAATTATTTTAATTATAGTATTATTTCCGTATTTTCCAGCGATATTTAGTGCGATATGGAAATTTATAGTAATTGTAGCCAAGTGCGTATGGTATGTAATAAGTGCACCATTTAGTATATTTAATGATGATGATTAAAAGGAGTAAAATATGGCTAAGAAGATAGTAGGATATATTGTTATAATTGCATTATTTGTTGGTTCATTCTTTGGGATATTTTATGCAGTAAAATATTCACAAGTAGAGAATGATAAAAATATGATTGATGATTATAAACAACAAATAGAAGATTTAACAGATAGTAATAATCAAAAAGACCAGGAAATTGAAGATTTGTTAGATAATGTAAAATATAATGACTTTGAATTTGAAGGTAATACACTTGTATCTTATACAGGTTCTGATCCGGTAGTAATAATACCAAGTTCATATTCATTTGATGAAAACGGTAACTTTATAGAAGGTAATGATTACACTGTAACTGCTATTAAAGATGGAACATCTTTGGGAGATGGAGTTTTTAACGATTGTTCTTCATTGAATGTTGTTTACATACCTAATACTATAACAAAAATAGGCAATAACACATTTAATGATTGTGTGAATTTAACAACAGTATGTTTTGAAAGTAATAGTCAATTAATTGAAATAGGAGAGTATGCTTTTTATAATTGTGAAAATTTGATTAGTATCACTCTTCCATCTGGAATTGAAAATATAGGTAGTAATGCATTTAATTGTTGCGAAAGTTTAATTAAAATTACAATTCCATCATCAGTAGAAAATTTGGGAGATCATGTATTTACAAACTGTATAAATTTATTGAGTATAGATTTTGGAGAGAATATACAAATTGTAAGTATAGAAGATGGTTTGTTTTATAGTTGTGATAGTCTTTTAAAAATTTCACTTCCATCAAGTGTAACAAGTATTGGCGATACTGTTTTTACAGGCTGTGATAATTTAAAGGAAATAACAATACCTTCAAGTGTTGTAAGTATAGGAGATTTTGTATTTAGTGGTTGCACAAGTTTAACAGACATAATCTTTCCATCGAGTGTTACAACAATAGGTAATCAAATTTTTAATAATTGTAGTAGTTTGTCAAATATTGAAATAATGGCTACAACTCCACCAACATTAGATAATGGCCTTTATAATGCTGATAATGATCCTTCTGTAACCCCACCTTTAACACAAATACAAGTTCCAAGTGAAAGTGTAGAGTTATATAAGACTGCAACTTATTGGTCTAGATATTCAGAGTTATATGTAGGTTTTTAAAAGGAGTAGATTATGTCATTTTTTTAAAGAGAACAAAAGCGTTTAGCACTACGAAATTCAAAATCAAATTTAGAGAATTTATATCATAAAAGCGAATTAAAGTTAAGGCGAGTTTCAAAAATAGGAAATGAGTCTGAACTTAAAAAAGCAATGAAAGAACATGGCAAATATGAATATGCACTGTTATATCAAAATACACCTGAGTATAGAAATAAAAGGAGAAGAAAATGAGCGAAAAATTTCTAAGAATAGTGATATTAGTATTAGTTTTTGGTTTGTGTTTGACAATAGGTTTAACTTATGCTTTTAATCCAAGTTTGTATGATACAAATACAGAGCAATCTGATGAAACACCAGAGATAGAATACTTAGATTTTACCTTTGAGGGAGATACAGTTACAGGCTATACTGGTACTAGTACAGAGGTAATAATACCAAATTCTTATTCTGCTATTGTTGAAAATGATGAGATAAAATATATAAAAGGAAACGATTATAGTGTAACAAAAGTAGGTTCTAGGCTTTCAGGTCTTAATGACGTAACAAGTGTAATAATATCAGAGGGAATAGTAGAATTATGTTCTCATGCATTTAGTAGTTCTGATATTGCAACAATAGTACTTCCAAATAGTTTGGAAACGATAAGTTCTCATGCATTTATGAGTTGTCGTGATTTGGTATCAATAACAATTCCAGCAAGTGTTAAGACATTATCAGGTGGTGTGTTTGTTAGTTGTAGCAATTTAAGCAATGTTATATTTGAGGAAGGTTGTCAAATAACTAGTATAAATAGTAATCTTTTTCAATATTGCAGAAATTTAACAAATATAACAATTCCAGCAAGTGTAACTTCATTTAATTTAAAAGCATTTGATACTTGTTCCGGTTTGCAATGTATTATATTTAATGGAGTAACTCCTCCTACAATAAGTGGTGATTCTTTTGATGATTGTACATCATTGATAGCAATATTTGTTCCTGAGGAGTCAGTAGAGGCATATAAGAGTGCATTACCAAATTATGCAGATATTATCTTAGCAAATGGTGATGTAAGTATAACTGTTGAAAAGTAAAAATTTATAATAAAAAGGTTTTATACAATGTCGGTTATATACAAAGTTGCAAATAGGTATGATATAACATATCAAAGGAAAGTGAGAAATATACATAGTCATCAATATGATACAGTGGTAACAACATATGATAATGTAATGTATGTTAGACAAACACAAGACTACTATATATTTTGGACGGGCTCTGAATATTTGCGATTAAAGAAAAGTTTAATTATAAATGTCGTCGAAAGATAAGATTGTTTATGTAGGCTACAACTTTAAAAGTAACCTACTACCAGGTGCAAGGACATGATTCCTCCTATAATTTTGTGCCTTGCATTACCAGATGCTTTCTTTTATGGGCCCAAGAGAAAGTAATCAAGAAAATATAAAAAGGAGAATAAAAAAAATGAAAATCATTAAAAGAGAAAATTTAGCAAAGGAATTAAAGCAAGCAGTAGCAAACATTGAGGTTGCTGAGGGAGTAGGTAAGAATAGCGGAAAGGCATATTCATGCTTTAAAGTAACCGGTAAAAACGGAAAGGAAATAATGTATTTCCCATCTACACAAGATTTGCTAAGACTTGGACTTGTTATAGATGATGAACAAAATCAAACAACAAAATAATTAGAGTTTAAGCAAAAATAAAGGCAATATTTATTTTTTGCCTTTATTTTTAAACTTTTAACGGAGTGAAGAATGTCAAGAAAGAAGAATATTTCTAAGAAAATACCAAACGGAAGAACTTTTCAAACAAAAGACAATTATTTTTATGGTGCTGAAAACTATCGAAAACCAAATGTAAGAGGCCATTATAGACGTGTTGTAGTTGTTGATAGTAATAGGAAGAATGAACTAGCGGTTGTTAAACTAACTACGTCTAAAAAAGGCAAATCAATATCTACATATAAAAAAGGGAAATCTCGATATAGGCCTTTTGTTTTTACAAAAGATTTTAGAAATAAACCTATAAAAAGAAATAGATATTTTATAGAGAATAATAAAACAAATGATTTAGGAAAACATGAGGTTAGAGAGATAAAACGAATGTGTTTTAAAACAGCACCTAGAAGTTTGGTTAAAGAAAATAGAAAAGTAGTCCGTAATCTTAAAAATAGGAAATAAAAAAGCATGAGTTACCTCATGCTACACTATCGCAGAATTAACTGCGCTGTCAAAATCTTGACATTATTAGTATATGCTAAAAGAATAAATTTGTCAAGGGAATTTTAGAAAATGATTACAATTATTTTTGCACCTCCAAGAACCGGGAAAACGTGCTTTTTAACACATATTCTTAATACGTATGCTTATGATAGAGAAAGAAATAAAGCAATGCAATGTGAGATACTGCAAAAACAATCAAGTGGTTTTAAAAATATTAAGACTTTGCCAAGGCATTGTGTTTCTTCTAACTATGATATAACGTTTAAGAAATTTGGTTATAGTAGAAGATTTTCAAGACGAATTAATCCATATAGGCTTGGTTTTGCAAATAAATTTGTTAAAACACATTTTAATCTTCCTTATGAGGTGATAGGAATTACAGAGGCTCAAAAATATCTTAATTCAAGGATGAGCATGTATTTTCCTGATTGGCAGAGTCGATGGTATGAGCAACATGGACACAATAGTATAGATATATATCTTGATACACAAAGACCTATGCTTATTGATGTTAATATACGTGAACTTGCTAGTTTTATAGAAATAGTAAAATTAAATATACATAAGAATGAAAATGGTAAAGTAGATAGATTGACATGGAAAATAAGAAAAATTGATAATAGTAGTTTGTTTGATAGATATATAGCAAGTGGGAAGAAAGATACTGCTTGTTATGTTGAAGAAACAGTTGTTGCTGATTATAATGTTTTTGATTTATATGATAGTCAATCATGTAAACTTAAATTTTATGAAGGTCATCTTGAACAAGATTTTGATTTAGTTTATGCAAAGCCTCTTGAAGATAATTTTGAAAATATTGTTAAATATCTTAAAGAGGTTGACGATGAGTTGCCGGCAGAGTTTTATCAAAAAAGGAAGGTAGCATAATGGGAAAGATGAAAGAAAAACCTAAAATTGATTTTACAAGAAATAAATTGCTACAAAAAATATTTAAAAACTATGAAAATACTTTTATGCTTACGTTAGATACAGAAGACTTTATTGAGAAGAAACACTTAAAAAAGTTTAGGTCTTATGTTTGGAAAGACATGAGAAAAAGTTTAAGAAAGGTGTCGGCGATTGCAAGGAAGCAAAAGCAATTTGTAAAAATGCAACTTAAATTTCAATTAAATCAAATTGAAGATGATAAACGAAATAATCAAGGACAGATAAAGAAAATTTGCTTTTTAAAGAGAAATAAAGATTTCAATCTCGTTGGCAGTTTTACTTATCGGGTTTTTCAGTTCGTGAGTTCATCATCATAAGCATGTGGGTATGTGGGTTACTCAAAGAGTTATCCACATATCCAGGCAACTGTGGTAATGTGGCAAACTCAGGATTACTGCGATTTTCATAAGAACCTAAAAGTTTTCCATATTTCCACAGTTGGCCGTAAGCATGCCAGTTTTGTGGGAAAGTGGTAAAATCATCGATTTTTCCACTTTTCCATAAAACATAAGACCTTATGAGAATACAAAAATCGCTTGCGTGTGATATGGCTTGCCTAGCACGCAAGCGGTATCCGATTAAGGTTCGGGGTTAGTATTACCCCCGAACCTCGTCGCATTGTCGCATGAAAGTCAAAAACCCTTTAAAATAAAGGCTTATAGAAATTGATTTTTTAATTTTAACCTCGTCGCACCTTGTCGCAACCTCGTCGCACCTTGTCGCACAAGGCAAAAATTGATATAAATAGGAGTATATCATGGAAGAAAATACACAAGCACGTAGATGGGTTTTAACAATAAATAACCCTATTGAAACAGATGAACAAATGCAAGAATATTTAAAAGGCTTAGAACATTTTAAATATTATATGTTTCAACGTGAGAAAGGTGAAGAGAAAGGAACAGTTCATTTTCAAATATATATAGTATTTTCTATTGGTAAACGTTTTAGTACAATTAAGAGTTATTTTCCAACTGCTCATATTGAAAAAGCACAAGGTTCTAATGTTCAATGTAGAGATTATTGCTCAAAATCAGAAACACGTATATCAGGACCTTATGAAGATGGAACGTTTACAGAAAAAGGTTCAAGAACTGATTTGAAAGACTTTTATGAATTGATAGATAGTGGTGCAAGTGATCTGCAACTTCGTGAGTTATATCCTAGTTTATTTTTAAGAGAGTTTAATAAACTTAATGATTTACGAAATTTAAGAAAATTTGAAATATTTAAAAAACAAGAACGTGATGTTGAAGTTATATACATATATGGACCTAGTGGTTCTGGTAAAACAACTTATGTTCGTGATTTGATAAGAAATAAAGAACCTTTTTATGTTGATACTTTCGATAATTCTGCATTTACAG
>CALWJU010000028.1 GCA_944381105.1 uncultured Clostridia bacterium
TTTATAAGCCAGGTGTAAAGGCCAATGTTATATTTTTTGATAATAAACCAGCTAGCGATAAACCACAAACTAAAGAAGTTTGGATATATGATTTTCGAACAAATGTTCATTTTACATTAAAGAAAAATCCATTAAAAGAAAGCGATTTGGATGATTTTGTAAAATGCTATAATCCAGATAACAGATTTGATAGGAAGGAAACTTATAATAAAGATACCAATCCGAATGGTAGATGGAGAAAATTTACTTATGACGAAATAATGGCAAGGGATAAAACTAGTCTAGATATTTCTTGGATTAAATCAGATGATAATGATGAAGATTTAACCTTAAGTGAACTCTTGGACAAAATTCAAGAAAAAAGCAAAAATATTTCAACTGCTGTTGAGGAACTGGAAAAAATAATAGGAGATATTGAGGAATAAGATGGATACTAAATTATTGAAGCAAAAAATTCTTGATTTGGCTATTCGTGGAAAACTCGTTCCGCAAGATCCAAATGATGAACCCGCAAGTGTTCTATTAGAAAAAATAAAAAAAGAGAAACAAGAACTAATAAAACAGGGGAAGATCAAGAAAGATAAAAATGAATCTATTATTTTTGTTGGTGATGATAAACAGCACTATGAGAAGTTCGCAAATGGAACAATAAAAAACATAGAAGAAGAGATACCTTTTGAGATACCAGAAACCTGGTGCTGGTGCAGATTGAAGGATTTGGCTATTTATAAAAAAGGCCCTTTTGGTAGTTCTATAACAAAATCAATGTTTGTTCCAAAATCTGATAATTCATACAAGGTATATGAACAAAAGAATGCCATATACAAGGATATAACCATAGGCAACTATTTTATATCCAAAGAGAAATTTAATGAATTAAAATCTTTTGAAGTTTTTCCGAATGACATTATAGTAAGTTGTGCTGGAACTATTGGTGAAAGTTATATCTTGCCACAAAAAATTCCAAAAGGTATAATAAATCAAGCTTTGATGAAAATTACATTATATGTTAAAGAAATGCAATGTTTTTATCAATACTATTTTGACATGATATTAAAGAGTAAAACCAACGAAGATGGAAAAGGTAGCGCTATGAAAAACATTCCACCTTTTGATATTCTCAAAAAATATTTATTCCCATTGCCACCACTAGCTGAACAGGAACGAATAGTGGCAAAGATTGAAGAGTTATTTGCACAGATAGATAGAATTGAAGAAGAAAAACAATCGTTATTAAAGTTAATAGACAGAACAAAAGAAAAAGTTTTAGATTTGGCAATGAAAGGAAAGCTTGTCGAACAGGATCCTAATGATGAACCAGCCAGTGTGTTACTGGAAAAGATATTTGAAGAAAAGAAAAAACTTGCCAAAGAAGGCAAGATAAAACTATCAAAAGATGAACTTTTACCACCTAAAATTAGTGATGATAACGATTATTATGAGAAGTTTAAGTCAACGCACGTTATTAATTTAGAAAATGTATGTTTTTTAACTAAACCAAGCATTCAAGAAATGGGGGTTCTTCCATATTTAGAAGTAAAATATTTAAGGAATCAAATACCAGTAAAATTAATAGATAAGGGAATGTTTATAATATCTGGTTCTAATATTATTTTGGTAGATGGAGAAAATTCAGGTGAAGTTTTTAAAACTAACGAAAATGGTTATATGGGTAGCACCTTTATGCAATTGATTATTCCACAATGCATAAATCAGAATTATGTAAAATACTTTATCAATAGCAAAAAATCTATGTTAAAAAACAACAAAAAAGGATCAGCAATTCCACATTTAAATAAAGAACTTTTTAAAATTTTAAATATATATTTACCATCTATAAATGAACAAAACAAAATAGTTTTAAAACTAGATAACTTTAATAATTTAATAATTACAATAAAAGCAGAACTCAGTTAAAGTTCTGCTTTTAATTTATCTAAAGAATTTATTATATTTTCAATCAATTTTACTGTTTTATATTGATATTTTGATGATGGTAGAATAATTTCTTGATTAGAATAATCAGAAATCCAATAACGTTTATGGGTATCAATATTTATTTTAATTTGTTTCATAAAAAAATAAATATATTTTAAGCAAACATTTGAATTTGCTTTTAAAATTTTCATCGCAGATGATTTTACTTTGAAAGGAAAATCTACATATTTAGATTCAGTTGTAAAGTCATCAAATATTATACAGGGAACATCATTAAAAATGCCAAATTCTTCATTCGTATAGCCAAGTATAAATGTCTTCCCCGCTGTTAAAACTGGCGTTTTGTATCTATCGTTATAATTTGTGTTTGCTATAATGTAATGTGTAGGCTGTTCATAATATAAAACATCTTTAAATTTGCACTTAATCCAATAAATTTCAGCATTATATCCCAACTTCTCATAATAATCGTTATCGTCAACATTTTTATTTAATCTTCTTGTAAAATATTATAGTCCAAATCTTTTACTAAGGAGGTTAAATATTATGAAAGAATTTGAAGACTTTTTGCGGAAAAATAATCTCGCAGAAAAAACAATATCATCATATATTTTTACTATCAATAAATATTTTTCAATATATGATGATGTTACGAAGAAAAACTTATTAACATTTAAAGGAGATTTGCTGGAAACTTATAAACCCAAAACAGTTAATTTGCGAATTCAAGCAATTAACAAGTATTTAGATTTTATAGGTAAAGAAAAGTTAAAACTTAAATTTATTAAAATTCAGCAAAAAAACTTTTTAGAGAATGTTATAAGTGATGCTGATTATAAATTTTTAAAAAATCAGCTTAAAAAGGACAATAATATGGAGTGGTATTTTGTTGTGCGATACTTAGCTGCTACTGGAGCAAGAGTAAGTGAACTTATTCAATTAAAAGTTGAACATGTACATAAAGGATATTATGACATTTATGCCAAAGGTGGAAAGGTTAGAAGATTATACATTCCTAAAAAATTAAAAGAAGAAACTATAAAATGGTTGGGAGATAATAATATCTATTCTGGTTATTTATTTTTAAACAGATTTGGACAAAAAATAACCACTAGAGGAATTGCTCAACAGTTAAAAAATTTTGCTCGTAAATATGGGCTAAATCCTAATGTCGTGTATCCACATTCGTTTAGACACAGATATGCAAAAAATTTTCTTGAAAAGTATAATGACATAGCATTGCTAGCAGACCTAATGGGGCATGAAAGTATTGAAACAACGAGGATTTATCTCAGACGTACAGCAACAGAACAACAAGAACTAGTTGATAAAATTGTTACATGGTAAATTAAAGGACTCATTATAATGAGTCCTTTAATTCTTCTAATTTAGTAAATATATCTTCAATTTTTACAACAATTCTTTTTTGTTCATTAAGTGGTGGTAAACATATAATAATATTTGACAGCATCTCAAGTGTAAGATTTGGAATTGCGGTGACCTTTGCTTGTTGAAGCAGTCGTTCTTTTATAATAGAACTTTGTATAAAGTAAATTATGAACATTGTATTTATTAAATTTGAATCAATTAATCTTACAAAACTTATAGCTTGGCTTGTATTAAGTGGTAAATCGCTGTCTTTAATTAATGCCATTTTCCCAAGAGTCCCTGCAATACTAATTACGATATCATTTTTGAGTAAAATAGAACGTTTTAATAAAGTATCATTAGTTTCTTTTGTTATAAATTTCATCTCATTTTTTGAAATTGTAAAGTCATCATTTAGATTTTCAATTCGTAAAAAGCCAACGCCAAAATTACCATATGAATTTTTATCTTTTGGAGTTGTTCCCTTGGAGATTATTGTAGTAATATTTTTTAATTTAGATTTTTCCCAATTACACGGCAAGTCCTGATAATAATCGTTATCATCACTAATTTTAGGTGGTAAAAGTTCGTCTTTTGATAGTTTAATTTTGCCTTCTTTGGCAAGTTTTTTCTTTTCTTCAAATATCTTTTCAAGTAAAACGCTTGCCGGTTCATCGTTAGGATCCTGCTCAACAAGTTTCCCTTTCATTGCCAAATCCAAAACTTTCTCTTTTGTCATGTCTATTAACTTTAATAGTGATTGCTTTTCTTCTTCAATTTTATCTACTTGTGCAAATAATTCTTCTATCTTTGCAACTATTCGCTGTTGTTC
>CALWJU010000029.1 GCA_944381105.1 uncultured Clostridia bacterium
AGAGGAGATTGTTACAAAAGAGCCAGAGAACAATGAGCCTATAATTGAAGATTATATCCCTAGTGATATGCCTTATTATGATGAGGAAACTTCTGAAATTTCTAACTCTCAAACCGAGCAAAGTGCAGATTATTCAAACGATTATAACGAAAACAGATACAATGTACATGTTGACGAGCAAACTCCTGAGGCTACTGATGAGCAACCTGTTGAAAATGGCGATGAAAAACCTGAGCCTAGTTATGTCTATGTTGCTAGACCGATTGAGCCCGAGGGCGATAATAACGAAAATGCTGGCGACAAGGCAGAAGAACAACCAGAGACCGAAAGTGAGTCTCCTGCTCCACGAGATTATGAGCCTCGCTATGTTGCTAGACCGATTGAAGAGGTTGAAAGTGATAGGACTGCTGACGAAAATGTTGAAGAAGAGCATACAGGAAGCCATGAAGCGTCTGAGGATGAGGCTAGCAGTGATGAAACCACAACAGAAACGCCAATTGAGCCTATAACAGATGAAAATTCCAGCGATGAGGCTGAAAGAGAGGAAAGTGAGCCTGCCAGCGAGACACCTAGGCCATCAAATAGTGGCGAGCAACCTAGACCGTCAGGCAGTGGCGAAACGCCGAGTTCCCCTGATGGCAGTGGCGATGCAGAAGGACAAGGAGAACCATCTGCAAATCCAAATCCGTCCGCAAATCCAAATCCGACTAGAAGAACACCAGTTCAGCCTGTGCGAGAGCCAAGGCAACCGCAGAGAAATTTTGGTTCATATAGTCCAGAGGTAAACATTGCACAAGAGGACTTAAAGACCGAGCCTAGAACTGTTAAAGAAAGAAAAAATCCTTATATAGAGCGTAAAAAGGATATTTTAGCACACGCAAAAGAGGACAAAGAGTATCTTAAACAAAAAAATGCTAGTTTTAAAAACAAACTTAAAACCTTTAACACTGTTATGGGCGATACCCTTGCAACTGGCGGGCTTTGGCTTTTAGTGGTATCAATGATACCTGGAATTGGTCTTGCTACACTAATCCCTGGGCTTATTATAGGTGGTATCGGTCTTTTTCAGACTACCTTTGCAGACAAACTCGTCTTTGACCCATATAGAAAAAGGAGACGTAAACTCAAAGATTATGAAGAGGCACAAGTCGAAGAATTTGATGCACGAGACAAATTTATAGAGAATGAGAAAGAACTTGACAAGTTATCCTTCGTCTCAAATGAAAAAATGAACGCACTTTGGGGACAATTTAGTGAGCAAGAAGGTGGCAATGGCTTTGCAAGAGACTTTGCTGAAATGTACAACGAAAATGGCGTTGGCTTTATCCGAGAAAATGAGTTATCTGGAATTAGTCAACTTTCATCTATTGCAAACCTTGAAACAAGAAAAGATATGACAAGCATGCTTGACAAAATTGCAACCGAGAGAAACGAACAAAACAGACAAAACCTTATAAATAATTTTGCAAACACCTATTTCCAAGACCTTGATAAAGATAAGAGAGAAAAAATTAACGAGATGTTTTCGTCTGAAAATAACGAGCAAATTAAGACATTTGCAAAAGCGTTAAAAGAGGCAAACGAGGCTCAGGCAAAGGAGAAAACTATTCTTATCGAGCAACGTGAGGCTATCAAAGGTGCTGACCTATATAGGTTACGTGCTCTTGCTGGTTCGACTAAATTTAACGAAAATCAAAGATTCAATTTCTTTACTAGATATGGCAAGGATATTTTGACAAACACAATGCTCAATCAAAACTCCTCTTCTGAGGTTATGGATAAAATTTTAGAGCAAGTACCAGAAAACCAGAGAGACCAAGTAACTGAAATCTTGTACAAATCTTCAAAGCAACTTGAAGAGCAAAACAGAAATATCACCGATGAGGCAAAGGCTAATGTTGAAAGAGGAAAAGACCTTGAAAGGCTAAGGTCTTACTCTAAAATTGTTTCAGACATTGCACAAAATAGAACAGGGCTTGCTACTGTCAAAGATACAATTTCAGACACAGAGAAATACTTTAATGCCTACACCTATCACTACTATGACGGTGCGGTAAGAAATGTAGAACAAGAACTTGAAAATCTTAATCTAGCAAACAGTACCTCTCTATATACAAGTCCTAACGAAGAAAGTCTCCACAATGCAATTAATTCAAGTTTAAGCAAGTTTGATTCGTCGCTAAGCACAAATACAAATATTGCCAAAGATTTGGGAGATAGGCGAAAGAACATGTTCGCTTTCATCAAAGGTGCTGGTGTATATGAAGAGATTGCCGAGATTTATAGCGAAGGACAAGGCGGTATGCTTTCAGGTTCTTTACTGCCAAACCTTAACAGAAAAGAAAATGTCAATGAGCACACCATCTTCACACTTGCAGACAAGTTTATTAAGGAAAAAATTACTACCCTGCTTGAAAATGAGTATGGCATTTCTCGCTCCGACCTAAAAGGAAAATCCTTAGAGGAGATTGTTAACACTAATGTCAACCTTTCTAACAACAAGGTTTATATTAATTCACGAGAAGTTACAAAAGATGCTGATAAATTAAAAAATGCGGTTCATTATGTACAAGAAAAGAAATATTATGAACAGCAAAAACAGGCAGACATATTTAACATCGTCGGAGAGGAAGTAGAAAATCAATTTAAATTTGTCTCTTATGACCAAAGCACAGGTCAATATAAAATCCAAAACTTAAACAGAACCAGTGGCGAAAGTATAGTAGCCTATGACGGACAAAAACTATTGGGTTCGCTTTGCAAAAAGTATCCAAATTTCAAAAATTTACATCCGTCATTGCAACAAAGGTATATTAAGATTATACTTGGCAACAATGCAGAAAGAGAGTGGGCTAAGCAAAGAAAGAAACTAGATGAAGAAAGCGGAACATTCAATCAAAGTGAATACGAGACAAAAATTGCACTGCATGATAGACTAGACAAGGTTTGCGAGTATGCACTAAGTGGACATCTTTCAACCGCTTTCGATGAACTTTCTATCAAAAACTGCTTTGGCAACATTCAAAATCCAAGTCTAGATGACATTCAAAAACAGGGACAAAGCCTTGCTAGGAAATACTCACATATTTCCTACCTTAACAATATGATTGAAGCACTGCCTATTGACAGCAGTGAGAAAGTGGCAATAAAGCAAAGGGTTACAAGCGAGCATGATAGCAATGGTGCGGACATATCTTACACCCTACTTAGCGAAATAAGTCCTTATCTTGAACAGATATCAATTGACGGTTACAATGCAAGAGACATAATTGGAAGATTTTCAACTCAAAATGAGGTTGACAAGCAGGCCATTGAAAAACTAATTGAAAACAGGACTGCCCTTTATGACAAGCGCACTAAACTTAACCTTAGACAAGCAAGTTTTGACCTAGGCGAAAAATTTGTAGACAGAGAGTACTCAGCTCGAAGAAAAGATGCTCTAAAAGGTAGACAGCCATATGCCGACTATATAGATTTCTTTACTGAAATTGGCTATGATGAGGAGAGCAGAACTTCAAGACTGTTCCCTGGAATTCAATTTAATAGCAAGAGCGCATTTGAAGAGAGGCTTGTTCAGGCTTTTAGTTCTACCAAAAATAAGAGAGAAGAGAGAAAACTTATTGACAGTTATGTAAATACCCTTGGCTACAAAGAAGAATTTAAGCAGGCTAAGGAAGATATAGCCTCAAAAGACCTACAAAGCGATGAAAACAGGCAATTTTTCAATTTATTAAAAGAAAATAAAGAGATAAGTCGTGCAAAAGAGAGATTTTTGACTAATATGGATACCTTTATCTCGCAAGGCAACTTCGATGTCTACAATAGAGAGCAAAAAGCCAACTTTAATAGACTTTTTGACTACCAAACTCTTGAAAAACTAGGTATGAAGAAAAAAGAACTGCTAGAATTTCTTTCAAACAAAGATTTATCAACACTCGACAAACGCAAATATTTGAACTATACCATATCTCAAATGAACAAGCGTCTTGACCGAGAGGAAAAGGCAAGGCTTGAAGATATCTCCAAATTTGGATATGCAAGAAATGGTATGACCACGCAAGACAGAGATATAAGAATGACTAGAAAAGAGGCGATAAATTATGCTAGCAAGGTGGCGGAATTTGAAGATAAGACAAAGGCAATCATTGACTACTTGAAAAAACACCCTGACTACTTATATGGGCAGGAACTTGTAAACGCCTTTGTTCTAGGCTATGACGATTTCTTTGATAGTCATCCAGAATTTGACAGACAAGGTCTTAAATTTGGCAATCTTGACAAGGCATTAAATGAAGATCTTGGCACTAAGATGTATAAATTGATTGACCTTACAAAAGATTACAGTATTGATGGGCTGTCTGCTAAAAAAGCCGAAAAAGTCAAAGCAAAGGCTAGAAAAACAAACAGCAAAGTTCTTGAAAAACTCGTGGAAAGAACAGACGAAGAGGTTAAGAGATTAAAAGAAAATAAAACTGCTTTGTTTGATAAATTAGATAATAAAATTTCTAATAAAACTCCTAACGAGAAAGCAGAGATGAAAGATTTGTCTGAGCAAAAGTCTGCAACTATATTTACTAAACTTAGAACTCTTTCTAGATCGTTTGAAAAACGTCATGAAGTGGCAAGTGCGTCAATTGCAGAAAGACAACGTCAGGAACAAGAAAGGCAGAGACATGAACAGGCAAGGCAAAGGCTTGCCTCTGAGGCAGGAGAGAATTCTAGTGTGGAGCGTGAATAACTGTTTTTAACACTAAAAAGCGAGGATAAGTAACCTATTTATTACACTCCTCGTTTTTTATATAACCTTACTTTTTGTCTACCTCATATTGTTATAATTTTTTTGCTTGTTTCTACTCCCTATTGTTATTTATATATGCCTACTCTACTACCTATTTTATCTATATTCGCATGCTCTGCCCTCTATTTTATCTATTCCACACCCTATTTTATCTACACATGTCTGCTGAGTCCTCTATTGTCATCTATGTCTGTTTTGCCTATTTGTATGCTCTGTCTTCTACTTTATCTGTACTTGCCTCACTGTCTTTAATTTTTACTTGCACATATATCTTATTTTTATCTTTAACATATTATTTATCTATCAATATGGATTTCTTTTATTTTTAAACTAATTAACAATTAATTTTATAGTAATTTTCTATAATTTTTTTTGCATGACTTTACTAAGTGAACAAAAAATGCTATACTATTGTAGTCAAAAACAAAAATTTTATATTTTAAAAGGAAAAATTATGAAAATCGGTGTTGTTGGGCTGCCAAATGTCGGCAAAAGTACTTTATTTAATGCGATAACCAATGCTGGGGCAGAGAGTGCAAACTATCCTTTCTGCACTATTGAGCCAAACGTTGGCATTGTTGATGTGCCTGACGAGAGACTTGAAATCTTAGGCAAACTTTATAATACTAAGAAAATTACTCATGCCTCGATTGAATTTGTTGATATCGCTGGGCTTGTCGCTGGTGCAAGCAAGGGCGAGGGACTTGGAAACAAGTTTTTAAGTCATATTCGTGAGGTTGACGCTATCATTCACGTGGTAAGGTGCTTTGAAAATGAAAAAATTATCCATGTCAATGGCTCTATTGAACCTCTGCGTGATATTGAGATTATCAACCTTGAACTTGCCCTCTCCGATCTTGAACAAATAACTAAACTATATGAGAAAAATGCAAAACTTGTCAAGACAGGCGACAAGAGTTTAAAGACGACGGTTGAACTTTTAGAGAGAATTAAAACCGCTCTTGAAGAAAACAAGCCTGCACGAAGTGTGAAAATTGAGGGCGAGGAAGAAGAGAAAATAATGAAAAATTTGGGGCTTTTGACCGCTAAGCCTGTCATTTATGTCGCTAATATCAGTGAGGACGATATAGGCAAAGAGGACAACAAGTTTGTCAAAGAGGTAAAAGATTTTGCCGATAAAGACCATGCAAAAGTTATATCACTTTCCGCTAAAATTGAGGAAGAACTTGCAGGGCTTGAAAAAGAGGAGCAAGCAGTCTTTAAGGAAGAACTCGGTATAAAAGAGAGCGGTCTTGAAAAACTTGTCAAGGCAAGTTATGACCTGCTCGGTCTTATGTCATTCTTAACCGCTGGCGAAAAAGAGGTGCGTGCGTGGACTATCAAAAAGGGAACAAAAGCACCACAGGCGGCAGGTAAAATTCACACCGATTTTGAGAAGGGCTTTATTAAGGCTGAGGTTGTCTCCTATGGTGATTTAGTTGAGGCTGGCTCTTTTGTTAAAGCAAAGGAAAAAGGTAAGGTTAGACTTGAAGGCAAGGACTATGTCGTGCAAGACGGAGATGTCATGCTGTTTAGATTTAATGTGTAAAATCACTAAGCAGGTGGTCTATGGAAAATATTAAAAATATAGAAAGTAGTGAGCAGAATATTTCAATTGCATTTGGAAAAAATGCTCTTTTAGAAGAAATCTTAAAAACCAATCTTCTTCCACTTGCCTTTATTGGCGACAGCGTGCATACTTTATTTGTAAGAGAATTTGTTTTGCACTCCTCCCCTCTCAAAATGGAAAATTATCACTCGTTTGCATCAAAATTTTGTAAAGCCTCCTCGCAAGCAAAAGTCTTAAAAGAAATTATGCCATTGCTAAGCGAGGAAGAGAGTGAAATTGTAAGGCGTGGAAGAAACGCAAAACCTAAACATCACGCAAAGAATGCAACCTCATCTGACTATTCCTATGCGACTGCTTTTGAGGTGCTTGTAGGTTATTTATACCTTAAAGGCGACAAAGATAGGCTTGACAGAATTTTAAAATTATCGGTTGAAATTTAATTTTTATTATTTAAAAAATTATTTAAAAAAATTATTATATAAAAAATCATTAATAAATTTTTGTTTTTGAAAGAAAATTATTTATTAAATAAGAATTTTAATATTTTTAAATTAGTTTTTATTTATTTTTGTTATTTATTTTTGATAAAAATTATATATTTTTAAAATAAGTTTAAAAATAAATTAAGTAAAAAATTGTGAAATAAAAGTAAAAAATAAAAATAACCTTAATTTTAAATCAATTAAGGCTATTTTTTATTAATTTATTTGTTTTTTATTATTTTATTGATTTATTGTTTGATTGTTTTGTTTTTACTATTAATTTATTGTTTTTAAATTTTATTTTTTATCTAATATTTATTATTTTATTCGTTCTCTGGGAAGCAGTCCTCGCAAATAAATTGATATTCATCTTCATGTGGCATATCTGGACTGAATGTATATTCTGTTATTACTCTTATCATATCACAATCGGTTTGAATTATTGGGTAAAAACAACAACTTTTAAAATTCTCCAAAAGAAATTGTCGCATATTGAGCAAATATCTTGTGTTTTTTAAAGAATTGTGCTAAACTCTTTTGCATGAGGAAAAGTTATGTACATTGAAGGAAAAAATGCAATAAGACAGGCGCTTGACAGCAATATAACTATCAACAAAATCATGGTAGACAAAAAATATCAAGGTCGAAAGGATGAGATTATTAATCTTGCCGTCCAGCACAAGATTAAGTTTGAGTTTGTGCCAAAAGTGGTACTTGATAAAAAATCTAAAACAGGACATCATCAGGGATACATTGCAGAGAGTGTTGATTTTAATTACTGCGAGGTAAGTGATATTTTAGAAAAGGCAAAGTCGCTAGGACAAAAGCCGTTTATTGTACTTCTTGATGGTATCGAGGACCCACACAATTTTGGTGCAATCATCCGCTCATGCGAGTGTGGTGGTGTCCATGGGATAATAATTCCTAAAAATCGTGCGGTGCAAGTCAATGAGACTGTCATTCGAACAAGTGCTGGGGCTATTACCAATATGCTTATAGCAAAGGTCTCCAACCTCAAAGACGAAATTAACTATTTAAAAGAAAATGGTGTCTTTGTTTACGCTTGTGAGGCTGGCGGAGATATTGTCTATGATAAAGATTTTAAAGAAGGCGTTGCTATCATTATCGGCTCAGAGGGCTTTGGTGTGAAAAAATCAATAATATCCTATTGCGACGGAGTAATTGCTCTTCCGCTTATGGGAAAGGTAAATTCTCTTAACGCCTCGGTGGCATGCGGTGTCATGGTCTTTGAGATTTTAAGGCAAAGGAGGAAAAATGAGCGAAACACATGCTAGTAGCGATGAAGAACTTGCCCTGCTTGCCCAAGGTGGCAACGAGAAAGCCCTCAACGACCTACTTAAAAAGTACAAATCACTAGTAAATCAAATTGCAAGAAGTTATTTTCTAACTGGCGGAGACATTGAGGATATTGTTCAAGAGGGTATGATAGGCTTGTACAAAGCCATAATGCACTACAAGTCAAGCAAAACTGCCTCTTTCAAAACCTTTGCAAGCACGTGCATCAAAAATCAAGTTCAAAGTGCTGTACGAGTGGCAAGTTCTGAAAAGAACAAAATTCTTTCAACCGCACTGCCTATCATTGACCAACTTAACAGTGATGAAGAGGACGAAAAAGAAATAATTTTCCCTTCCGACCTCCCCTCTCCTGATGAGCAGTTGATTGAAAAGGAGAGAATGAATGAAATAGTTGACAAGATTAAAAAATCACTATCCTCAATGGAACTTAAAGTGCTAAACCTATATTTAAAAGGATATAGTTATAACGAAATATCCAAGATAAGCAATCTTAGCAAAAAGAGTATAGACAACGCACTATCTCGAATAAAAAATAAACTATCGTTTTTAAAATATGAGATTAAATAATAAAAAATAAATGTCAAAAGTAAATAAAAAAATTTTAATTTTTACTTTACTACTGCAATTATTTATATTAATATTAATAAGGTTCATTTCCTAACTAAACAATTTAAAAATATTCTACTTAAAGGGGTAAAAAATGGAAAATAAATTTGTTAGACCTAGACCTGTCTTTCCAAAACGTGCGGTAATTACATCTGGTATGCCATACGGAAATAAACTTATTCATTTTGGACATCTTGGCATGATACTGCGTGCCGACGTTTTTGCTAGATTTATGAGAGACAGAATTGGCAAGGACAATGTAATATATGTATCTGGAACTGACTGTTATGGCTCGCCTGCTGTCGAGTCTTTTAGAAAAATGCAAGAAGAAGGCAAAATGCTTGACAAGACTTTGCTTGATTATGTTAGCGAAAATCATGACAAGCAAAAGGAAATCTTAGATAAATTCGAAATTTCTTTTAACCTCTATGGTGGCTCGGCAATTGGGCGTGCAGGAGAAATTCACAAGGATGTGAGCAAGTGGTTTATTGAGACGCTTTTTAAAAATGGAATGGTGTCAAAACGCTCCTCCCTGCAATTTTATGACAGAGAAAACAAGTGTCTTTTAAATGGCAGACAGGTTGTCGGCAAATGTCCTATTGAAAACTGTCAGAGCGAAAAGGGTTATGCTGACGAGTGCGACCTTGGGCATCAATATCTTCCACAAGATTTGATTGACCCTATCAGTACTCTCAGTGGCAAAAAACCTGAACTTGTCAAGATTGAAAACCTATATTTTGACCTTCAAAAATGCACTCCACTGCTTGAACAATGGATAGACTCTATTGACAGGCAAAGTGATACCGCACCTTTTATGGTTAAAGAGATAAGAGAGTTCTTTAAAAAACCTGAAATCTATATTAAGCGAGAATTTTTTGATGTGTTTGAGAAGATAAAGACCTCTCTTCCGCATTTTACCGAACTTGAACGCAACGAAAAAGCACCGTCTATGACTATCGTCTTTGACAAACTTGAAGACAGAGAAAAGGCGTGCGAGATTCTTTCGCAAAATGGCATCCGCTATCGAACAGGCAAGACGCTTACACCTTTCCGACTAACAGGCAACATCTCTTGGGGTGTTCCATGTCCTGAAATCGACGGAATAAAAGACCAGACATTCTATGTTTGGCCTGAAAGTTTGTGGGCACCTATTTCATTTACCAAAACCTACCTTGAAAGCATAGGCAAAGATGAAAAGGAATGGGAAAAATATTGGTGCGACCATGAGGCACAAGTTTATCAGTTCTTAGGCGAAGATAACATTTATTTCTATGGCCCTGCACAGCAAGCCATGTGGCTTTATATGCAAGGCAAAAACCCTGTACTTAATGCAGAGAACGGACAACTGCAACTTACCAAAATCAATCCTATCAAATCAATTTTGTATATGAATAAAAAGGCTAGTTCATCAGGTGCTGTCAAACCGCCTATGGCAAGTGAGTTTTTGGAGCATTACACCGCCGAGCAGATTCGTATGCATTTTCTTGCTATGAACCTTGTCAACAACAATGTTTCCCTCTCCCCTAAGGCTTTTGATAGTGAAGCAAGCGATGACGAAATTGACCCTGTCGTTAAGGAAGGAAATCTGCTTACAAATGTGTACAACAGAATACTCCGTACGGTGTTCTATTCAACTCAATCGCACTTTGAGGGTTTGCTGCCTAAATCTGTGATTGATGAAAATGTAATGGAAGAGTGCAAAAAGGTCATTCTAAACGTCGAAAAATTTATGTATGATAAGAAATTCCACCAAGTATACAATGCTCTTGATGTGTTTATCAGAAATATCAACAAATATTGGGTTAAAGAGGTAAATAACTGTGTAACTGAGGAAAAACTTGCTCATCTTATTGCTAACACCATGCAGATGATATATGTAGCAAATGTTCTTCTTCACCCTATTGCACCAAGAGGAACTGAAAATGTGGCTGACTACATCGGTTTTGACAAAAATGCATGTTTTAGTTGGGAGTATATCTTTGGCTCTTTTGAAAACGTTCTTGATAAAGATAAAAAGAGAAAACTTACCACCCTCAAACCAAAAGAGGACTTCTTTAAGCGTCATCAATCTCAACTTGACGAACTTGCAAAGAAAAACGGACAAGAAGAATAGGTCCCTCTTGTAATCATTTTTAATTTTTCTTATCCTTGACAAATTAAAAATGTGTGATATAATGAAAACATAAGGAGAAATGTTATGATAAAAAATAATGTTAAAGTTGCTCTTTGTGGCGGACTTCTTGGAATTGGCTTTATAGCGAGTGTTGTATTTTCCCCTCTTTCAGTGATTGAATTAAATAAACAAGATAAAATCTTAAACAATTTTAAGACTACTGATGTCTATGTAGAGAGTGTCGAAAGTGAACAAGAAGAATTAAAACAAAAATTTAGTTCTGGAGAAATAAATAGCACAGAATATAATTTAAAACTAAATAAAACTTTATCTGACGAAAATGCTTTGGCTATCTTAAAATCTTCTTCATCACCACTAAAACTTAATTATGAAAATGCCGAAAAAATGCATAATATTTATTCCCCTATTGGAATCACTGCATTGTGTCTAACTGGAAGTGCTCTATCATTATCCATTGCTATGTTTGGTTCTGCCAATAAAAATGTTGAAGATAAAGAAGACGAAATAGATTATTTAAGAATTGATGTATGCTAAATTGATTTAATAAAAATTAAAATTTTTATAAAAATTATAAAGGCGAGAAAACTCGTCTTTTTTTGTATTGTGTATTGGATATTGTGTTTAAATATCAAAAGGTATAGGCTTTTTTAGAAAAATTTTAACAAAATTATTGGAATGCAAGAAAAAATTTAAAAAAGTGGTTGACAAATGGTATTTGTGTGCATATAATATATATGTAACAAATATCGCGGGATGGAGCAGCTCGGAAGCTCGTCGGGCTCATAACCCGAAGGTCGTTGGTTCAAATCCAACTCCCGCAACCACAAAGTCTGGCTTTTGCCAGACTTTTTTGCGGGTTCGGGTTATATCGAGCATAAAAAACTATGCTAACTGACATAATTAAAGAAAAGATATATTTGTTTTATTAAATATTCTCTTTGCGAAGATATAATCTCGTTTTCGGTCGTTGGTTCAAATCCAACTCCCGCAACCAAGTCGCAAACTACGCTTTGGCAAAATTGCCTCGCAATTTTTGCTTATACGCTCGTTTGCTCCTTCTCCCCACAAATCTCATGATTTGCGGGGTCCCCCAATAGACTGCTTCGCCCAGTCTTTTTTTTATTGTGGGAGCCAACTGTATTTATGACCTTCGTGATATATCGAAGCGAAGCGAAGATATAATCTCGTTTTCGGTTGTTAGGTGTTAAATTATATGTTTTGACTCTCGTTTCGACTCTCAAAATTTTAGTAGAAATTTTATCAAACCTGTTAAAAAGACTAGGCTATTAGTTTTTTTTATCTTTTATTTGTTTGACTACAAAAAACATATTGAAATAAAGTCAATATGTTTTTATCTTTTTACAACTTATTACAATTGATTGAGTAAAATTTATTTGATTTACTAAAAATTTATTTGATATTAACTACTTTTTGCCTATTTTTTATAATTGAACTTATTTTTGTAAACCTTTTTTTAATTAAATAAATATACTGCAACAACTAGCAGAACTAGGGCTATTATTTTAAATTCTGAGACAAGAATATTTTTTACTCTCCCCTCTTTCAAAAATTGATTTAGTAAGTCGCTTGCAAGCAAAAGTCCGCCACCTACTAAAACTAATATTGCGCTTAACATATGACCTGTAAAAACTATTCCATTTATTGCCATTCCGAGCATTCCACCAAGGCAGGCAAAAGAAAATATTGTTGCACATGCCTCTGACGCCTCATCAGTCTTTTTGATTAGCCAAACTATCATACCTACGGCAAGTCCTACAAATATACCGCCAAGGAGTGCATACACTGAAAAGGAAGCAAGCGACATCGCACTGAGCATTAATGATAGATAGGTTATACCTTTTGATACCTCACACAAAATATTTTTTACTTTTGCGTCTTTGATAGAGGTCAGTTGCAAGCCCTCCAAAAACATATTTATAGCAAGAGCAACTGCAATAAACAGTGAAAATCCATTTACTACATTTGAAACATTTATCGTAACTATTGCAAAGACAAGGAGAAGCAACATTGTGATATTACGCACAATAAACCCTATCCAATCGCCCTTATCCTTAAAAATTGAATAAATTACGCTCATAATTAGGCTTGCACAGCCAAATATTATAATTGGAACTATTAACATAGTTATATTTTAACCTAAAAATGAAATAAAACAAAACAATTTAAATAATTTTTTAAAAAATTGCCAAAATATCTTTATGAATTTATTAAAAGACCTTTTATTGTACCTTAGTGCCTTTGTGCCGATGTACTTTTTGATTGCGTTTAGGCTTATTATTGATATATTTAATGATAACCTTTCTTTCAATGTATTAAACACTATAAATCTTATCACCCTTCTTCTTTTAATAATTCTTGGTTTTATCGGCCTTTATCTAAACATACACCAAAGCAAAGAGGTGTCAAAAGAGGTTATCATCCTTAAAAAGCAGAATATAACTGACAGACACTTTCTAGGATACTTCTCTCTTTTTGTGCTTTTTGCTTTGCAACTTGAACTATCCTATGTGAGCGACTACTGTCTCTTTATAATTATCACCGTTTTTATAGGTATTGTGTATATAAAAAACTCACTATATTATATAAATCCATTGCTTAATATACTAGGGTATAATTTTTATACCATTGTATATTTGGAGGTTGGCAGTCAAAAAGAGAGCGAGGGCAAAATATTTTACAGGGGTAATTTAGCGGTCAATAAATGTTATCTCGTCAAATTCAAAAATGACAATTTTGCTTTTGTGGATAAAAAATAGATTTTTTAAAAAAATTTCAAAAATCATATTGTTTTTTAAATTAAGTTATGATATAATCTCACGAGTGAGGTGAAAAGCATGAATATTATAGTTCCAATTGAAGAAAATGTAGATTCTGTTGTTGTTGATTTAAGAGATATAGTTCGTGGCAAAGAATTGCAAGATGATTCGTTCAGAAAAAAGAATGAAGATATTTTTCACCCTGCCGATTATACAGCATACATATTTTGTGTACCTAGGCAATATTTTGTAAATGATGGACAAAAGGCTGATTATAACACCATCGTTAAAAATATTCAATCAGACAATATTTCTGACGCTGAAAACTATATGATTGAGGTTATTGAATCAATACTAAAAACAAACAAGAGCGATAGAGTTAATTTTAACCACTTTATTAATTTGTTTAAAAATTTCAATCCAAAACACTGCAAAATTATCCCTCTTAAAGCAAATCAAAATATCATAGTGGGAGCGCCACTTTGGAGACACTCTGTCCAACTTATATCAGTTAAAACAACCTCGCCTTTCAAGGATAAAGAGGACGAATATGGTAAGGTTTGTTCCATCGAGGGCGTAGGCGTTTGTGATGAGAGGTTCGCTTGTGAAATCGAAAATTATGAGCCAGGTTACAACGTCTTAGATTTTAGAAGAAATCGACAACACGAACACTTTGAAGAACAAGGTCTTGAAAGATAAAAATAGGTACTTTTTTAGCACCTATTTTTTATTCGTCTCTCTTGGTTAATTTTTATTTTTTTTGCACAACATAGTTATCTCTTTTAATCGTATTCTAATTTTTTAAATTTTAATAACAGCAAGTCATATAACAGCATTTTAATCTTTTCTTAAAATCAAACACCTATTTTATTCTCTTACATATTATTTATACTTCCTATTCGTTATCAACCTCTTCTTCTTGAATTTCACCACCATACTCTAACAACTTTTTCTCGGCTATATTATCTACGCTCGCCTTTTTCTTAAAGATTTTATTTAAAAGTTTATCGTTAAAGACAATATATTTATCCCAAAAGAACTCTGTTATAAAGTTTATAACCATCATTAGAAGAGTAACAAGAGTACCATTCCACCCTATGCCTTCTAGTGCCTCTCCGCCAAACACCGACGCTGGAATATAGGCACAATAATAAAGAGTAACTATCGCCATTGCAAGCGGTACATTACTTGCAGATTTAAAGGTGAATTTTCGATTGAAGGTGAAATTCCATATAACAGAAAGAATTACACTAATAAGATAGGATGGCCACCAAGTAAGCCATTCAGTCCATGTGTATAAAAGTTCAAAGGTTATTATCTGTATAAAACCTGCCGATAGCGAAAAGGCAAGAAATTTTACAAACTGCAAAAACTCCTTTCTCTTATCGTTTACCTTTGATTGTTTTTTACCTTGCTCTGCCTCATTTATGCCAGTCTCGTTATCCTTTTCCTCGACTGCGAGAGTGTCTTTTTCTTGTTTTTTCATTGACATTCCTTTTTTTATTAATAATAACATATCTTTCTTTTTTTGACAAATTTTTTCATAATAAGAAATGACATTTTATTAAAAAATTTTTCTAAATTTACAAAACGCTTGCTTTTTACCTTTTATTTATATATAATATATTATATATATTAATATATGGGTATTCAAAAAAAGGAGACGCTTGTGGTGGACAATAAACAAAAAGAATTAGATAATATTACCTCTAACGATGAGGCTGATGAAAATGCCGTAACTAAAAGCGATATGGATGAAACTAAAAACGTCGAGGTATCTCTTACTGAGAAGACGCAATCTGACGTGCATGAAAATGGCGAAAATAACCTTAGTCAAGACAACTCCTATTCTATGGTTGAGGATGAACAGTTAGAAAAGGAAAGAAAGGAGATTGGACACTCTGACAAGTATGGGGCTGAGGATATTCAAGTCCTTGAAGGGCTTGAACCTGTTAGAAAAAGACCTGGCATGTATATCGGTTCAACTGACGAACACGGACTCCATCACCTTGTTACTGAGGTAGTTGACAACTCTATTGACGAGGCTCTGGCTGGATATTGTACTCAAATTGATGTCATAATTAATTTTGATGGCTCTTGTTCTGTTATTGATAATGGTCGTGGTATACCTACTGGTATTATTCCAAAAGAAAATAAGAGTGCTGTCGAAGTCGTCCTTACCAAACTGCACGCAGGTGGTAAATTTGGTGGCGAGGGTTACAAAATCTCAGGCGGTCTGCATGGCGTCGGCGTCTCTTGTGTGAATGCACTATCAAAATACATGAGAGCGGATGTCTACCAAAATGGACAACACTATAAAATAGAATTTTCTCGTGGTAAAGTTATAACTCCCCTTGCAATAGTAGGAGCAACGTCTAAAAGAGGTACTACTATCACCTTCCTACCTGACGACGAAATCTTTGAGACAACTGTATTTAATTATGAAACAATGAGAAATCGTTTCAGAGAAATCGCCTTTTTAAATAAAGGACTGGTTATATCTCTTGAAGATAAGAGAGAGGGACAAGAGCGAAAGGAAACATTTGAGTTTAAAGGTGGAATTGTAGAGTTTGTGGACTACCTCAATAAAAATCGTGAAACCCTTCTGTCTGCTCCTGTCTACTTTAATAAATTTAACCGAAATGCAAACGGCGAACTTGACAATGAGGTTGAGGTTTGTTTCCAATTTAATGAGGGTTACAGCGAGATAATCAACGCCTATGCAAACAATATCAACACCGAAGAGGGAGGAACGCACCTTGACGGTTTTAAATCAGGACTAACCAAAGTTATAAACGATTATGCCCTTGCAAACAAGATTATTAAGGACAGCGAAAAACTCTCTGGTGAGGACTGTCGTGAGGGAATAACCGCTGTTATTTCAGTAAAACTTAGAAATCCACAGTTTGAAGGTCAAACTAAAACAAAACTTGGCAATAGCGAGATGAGAAATATTGTTTATAAGGCTATGATTGAGGAGTTTGGAGATTACCTTGACCGCCACCCTAATGAAGCAAAAAACCTCATCCTCAAAAGCATAACCGCACAACGAGCAAGAGAGGCGGCTAGAAATGCAAGAGAATTTACAAGACGAAAGAGTGTGCTTGAAAACACCACCCTGCCTGGCAAACTTGCAGATTGTAGCGAAAAGAACAGAAAGTTTTGTGAAATATATATAGTCGAAGGTGATTCGGCTGGTGGTACTGCTAAGACTGGCAGGGATAGACGCTTTCAAGCAATACTGCCACTTCGAGGCAAGATTTTAAACGTTGAAAAGGCTAGACTTAACAAAATATTAGAAAACAACGAGATAAAGTCGATGATAACCGCTTTTGGATGTGGTATTGGCGACGAGTTCAATGAGGATAAACTGCGATATGACAAGATTATCTGTATGACTGATGCCGATGTCGACGGAGCACATATTCGTATACTTCTTCTTACCTTCTTCTTCCGCTATATGCGTCCACTTATTGAACATGGACATGTATATGCGGCAAAACCTCCTCTTTATAAAGTTACACGAAACAAAGAAGACTTTTATTTCTATTCTGATGAAGAACTTGAACAGTGGTATCAGTCGAACAGCAGAAAAGGTTGTGCCCAGCAACGTTATAAAGGTCTCGGTGAAATGAATGCTGAGCAACTTTGGGAGACCACTATGGACCCTGAAAAACGAATATTAATTCAACTGACTATGGAAGATGCGATAGAGGCTGAAAAATATTTCAATGACCTTATGGGTGAAGATAGCGAACTGAGAAGAAAGTTTATAGAAGAGAACGCAAACCTGGTAAGCATGGAAGATATTGACGCATAGTAAGGATATACTTAAAGTTTACACAAATAAAAACAATTGCATAAATAAAAAATATAGGAGTGAAATATGAAATTTAAAGAATATTTAAAAACTAACAAAATAAAAATTAAAAAGGATAATGATTGCTTTAAAGTAAATAGATATTATATGCCTTATTTAAATACAAAGGCTAACAAAGACTTTAATTTTGTTACCAAAGAGGACATGGAAAGAATTAAGGTTATGAAAAATTACCTCACAAGCAATGTTGAGGTAAATTCCGCCTCTTTTTCGGATATGCTGGTAGAAACACCTAAATATAAGGCAGTTGCCGATAAATATCCTTTTAAAAAGACTATTGCTGAGGACTTGCGTGAAGAAAGCCCGTTTACTTTTGCGAACACTATTGAGACTCATAAGAGTTTTGATAAACGATTTAGTGAATTTGCGAGCAAATCAGAAGAAAGGGAATAGTCTTTTAAAAATTCAAATTAACATTCAAATATGATACTAAAAATTTAATCTAAATAAGGGAATATTTAAAATATAAAATTTAAGTATATATTTTATAAAAAACTTTTTAATTGGAATCTTTATAAATAAAGACTATGGTAAGTCTAAAAAATACTTAAATTTTAAAAGATAATGATAAACATATCATAGAGGCTACTAAAATACTAATAAGAAAATTTAGAATACCTATCATATAAGTCAAATTTCAAAAAAATCAATTATTTAAAGGCAAAAACTCGGAGAACAGAAATTTAAAAGCAAATTCAAGCAAAAATTTAAAAGCAAAAATTACAAAATGTTTATTTTAACAAGGAGCAAAAAATGGAAAAACATGAAAGCAAAAAGTCGCTTGATGAAATTTTCAAAGACGTGAAAATTGAAAAAGTCGATACCGTAGACAACTTGAAAAAGTCGTTTATTTCTTATGCTATGGCGGTCAATGTCTCTCGTGCTATACCTGACGTAAGAGATGGACTTAAACCTGTCCACCGTCGTATCCTGTTCGATATGGGCGAGATGAATAACTTCTATGACAAGCCTACAAAGAAATGTGCGAGAATTGTCGGCGATGTAATGGGTAAATACCACCCTCATGGCGATAGTTCTGTCTATGATGCTATGGTTAGACTTGCACAGGACTTTTCTATTCGTTATCCACTAATAGATGGACAAGGTAACTTTGGCTCTGTCGACGGCGACCCTCCTGCCGCTATGCGTTATACTGAGGCAAGACTTTCTAAAATTGCTGGACTTATGCTTGAAGATATTGATAAAAATACAGTTGATTTCTACCCTAACTTTGATAACACGCTCGAACAACCTGCCGTCCTGCCTGCTAAGATACCTAACCTGCTTATAAATGGTTCTGATGGTATCGCTGTTGGTATGGCTACAAACATACCTCCTCACAACTTAACTGAGGTATTGAACGGTCTGCAAGCACTTATAGACAATCCTGACATTGACATTGACGAACTTATAAAGATTATCCCTGCACCAGACTACCCAACAGGTGGCATTATTATGGGACGTACCGCTGTCAAACATGCTTATAAGACGGGGCGTGGTGGTATTGTTGTCAGAGGAAAAGCAGAAATTGAAGAAACATCAAATGGCCGAAGTCGAATTATTATTACAGAACTACCTTATCAAGTCAACAAGGCACAACTTATTGTTCAAATGGCAGACCTTGTTAAAAATAAGCGTCTTGATGGAATTAGTGATATTAAGGAAGAGTCTGACCGAAAAGGTATGCGTATTGTAGTTGAAATTAAAAAAGATTTCAATGCACAAGTGGTGCTTAACAACCTTTACAAGATGACTCAACTTCAAAAAAGTGGTGGTATTATCTTCCTTGCTCTTGTAAATGGCACCCCTAGAATACTTAATCTCAAAGAAATGCTTTACTATTATCTTGAACATCAAAAGGAAGTTTTGACACGAAAAACTCAATATGAACTTGCAAAGGCAAAAGAGCGAGAGCATATTGTAAAAGGTTTAGTAATCGCACTTGCAAATATAGACGAGGTTATAGCAATCATCAAATCCTCTGAGGACAAGCAAGAGGCTAGTCAAAGACTTACCGAAAATTTTGAACTTGATGATATTCAAGCAAATGCCATTCTTGAAATGAAACTTTCAAGGCTTACATCACTTGAAGTTGAGAAGTTAAATGAAGAACTAAGAGAACTTGATGCACTTATTATCGACCTTGAAGATATCCTTGCCACCCCTGCCCGCATACTAAAAATTCTTCGAGATAACTTTGAAGAAATTAAAAATCAATTTGGAGACGCTAGAAAAACTGAAATTAGTCTTGATGCTGGCGGTATTGATATTGCCGATCTTATCGCAAAAGAGGATGTAATTGTTTCCCTTACTCATCAAGGTTATATCAAAAGAATGTCGACAAGCGAGTACAAGGCTCAAAAGCGAGGCGGTGTTGGGGTAACCGCACACAAGACCAAAGAAGAAGATTACGTCGAGACAATGTTTGTAACCTCAACTCATGATGACCTACTTTTCTTCTCTAACAAAGGACGTGTATACTGCATAAAAGCATACGAAATACCTGAGGCTCAACGCACTGCAAAAGGGCGAGCAATAATAAATCTGCTTATGCTTAGCGAGGGCGAGAAGATTACTACTGTAATTCCTAGGACTGAGGGAGCAAGTGGCAATCTCATTATGGCTACAAAGCGTGGACTTATCAAAAAAACTAGACTTGAAGAGTTTGCTTCCATTAGAAAAATGGGCAAAATTGCCTTGCATCTTCTTGACGACGATGAACTCATAGGCGTTGAGGTTTCTAGCGGAAGTGATGATATTTTGGTTGCATCACATGAGGGTAAGTGTATCCGCTTTAATGAAAGTGATATACGTGTCATGGGAAGAGGCAGTCAAGGTGTGCGTAGCATGAGGCTTAGCGATAATGACTACATTGTAGACATGACTATTATAAAACCTAATACTCAAATTATAACTATTTCCGAGCATGGTTATGGTAAGAGGTCTAATGTGGACGAATACCGACTTCAATCTCGTGGCGGAAAAGGTATTAAGGCTGGAACGTTTAACGATAAAACTGGTAAACTTGTTGCTCTTAAACAATCAATTGAAGAAGATGATATAATGCTAATTGCCGACAATGGCGTGATTATAAGAACACCTATTAAACAAATAAGTTCACTTTCTAGGACAAGTCAAGGCGTTAAACTGATGAAACTCAAAGAAGAGAACAAGATTGTAGGTGTGGCTCTTGTTAAAAAGGAAGAAGAGAGCGAAATAGAAACAAGTGAAGAAATTATGGAGACAAATATTGAAAAGACCGATATTATTAATGACAATATTGAGTAAAGAGATTAATTTAGTCAAGATAACTTGACAAATTTCTTAAAAAGTGTTATCCTTGACAATCAAAACTTTACTCAACCAAATATGTATTTTATTTAGGCTGTGGAGAGGAAAGCGTTCCGCTTTCCTAGTCAAAACGGAGTTTTGATTGATTTTAAAACCCTGAGGGGTTTGAAATCTCCACAGCCTTGTTTGTTGAAAAAATATGTATTAAAAAAAATTATAAAGAATATACAAGTTGAAAAAATATTGTAAAAAATATGTTTGAGTTAAAATGTTTTGCAAGACAAGAACAAATAAAATAGTGAGGGAAAAATGGAAATTAATGAAAAGAAACATCTTGAAAGCGTTGTAAAAATTATTGATAAAAAAATAGATGAAAACCTATCTAAATTGCAAAATGCACACTCTCGCTTAAAACAAGGCGTTAAATCGCTATCAGAAAACTTCCATGAAGAACAGTCTGGCGATACACTATCAAATACCTACGCTAACCTCTCTACAATAGAGTCTTTACAAAATGGATTTCATAAATCACTTAAAAGATTACAACTGCAAAAGAAAACACCCTACTTTGCAAGGATAGACTTTACGCCTTATGGTAACAAAAAGCCTCAACACATATATATTGGGCTTGGCACTATTGCAGAAAATCAAAAAATATATGTTGCTGACTGGCGTGCTCCGATATCTTCAATGTATTATGACTATACACTTGGTTCAGCAGAATACACAGTAGGTCAAGAAAAAAAACGAGGAGAACTTTCATTAAAGAGACAATACAAAATTGAGGACGGTCAACTGCTTTCATATTTTGATACCGACCTTACTATAAACGATGAGATATTGCAGGAAATATTATCACATAATGTTTCTGTAAAAATGAAACAGATTGTATCTACCATTCAAAAAGAACAAAACAAGATTGTAAGGAGTGATACCTCTGAAAATATATTAGTTCAAGGTATTGCAGGCTCTGGCAAGACCTCGATCGCCTTGCACAGAGCAGCATATCTTCTTTATAAACATCGTGGACAAATAACTAGTAATGACATCCAAATTATTTCACCAAATAACATTTTTTCTAGTTATATTGCCGAGGTACTACCGCAACTTGGCGAGGATAATTTAGTTGAAACTACTTTCGCTCAAATTGCCAGAGCAGAACTCAAACGACCAGTGCAGTCGAGAGAAAAAATGCTTGATGAAATAGCATCAAATCCAAAGCAGGAACTATTAAATGAAATCTCTTACAAATCATCTTACGAATATCTTGACGCTCTTTTAAGATTTTTGAAAGGTGCGTATCTAGATACTTTCTCTCCACGAGATTTATCTTATGTGGTTCGAGAGGATCTTAACAGTAATGTTGAAACAATAGACTTTCCCGCCGAACAAACCAAAGAACTATTTTTCAAGAACTTTAAGGGTTTAGACCTTTACGAGCGAATTAACAGAATTGCATGGCAATATGCTATGGTATTTACCGAGCAACGCCATTATACAAAGGAACAAAACCGTGCACTCCGTGATAGATTTAAAAAAATATTATACACTTTTTTACCTATAAAAGATATAGATAAGATTTATGAAATCTTTATGGCAAGGGAAAATTTAAAAGCGAGCAAAGGACAAACAATAGAATATATGGATAAGGGAACTTATCTAGCCATCAAGTACTTTATATATGGTTTTGACCATGACTTCTCTGCAAAATATCTTATTATTGATGAAATGCAAGATTTCACTCCTGTTGATATATACCTATTTAAAAAATTATGGCACTGTCCTTGCATTGTTGTCGGCGATGTAAATCAATGTATAGAAAAAAATTTATCTAGCGAGTATCTACAAATTACCGCCGACTTTTTAGGGTGCAAACTCATAGAACTTAATAAGACTTATCGTTCTACAAAAGAGATTGCTAAGTTTGCAAACAGCATGATTGGTCTTAATAGTGTAGAGTTTGTAAACAGAAGTGGCAAATCCCCTACTCTTATTAAGACTAAAAATCAAGCAGAAACAATCAAAGATATCATTGAAAAAGAGTGTGCAGACTTCGACCATATTGCTATAATTTGCAAATGTAACAAAGAGGCTCGTAAACTAGAAAAGTCATTAAAAAAGGTACTTGATTGTGTAATTCTATCTCAACCAGAGGACTATAACAACAGAATACTAATTACTACATGTGCAACAGCAAAAGGTATTGAGTTTGATGCAGTAATCATTCCTAATGCAGATAAGGATAATTACAATAACAATATAGATAAAAATATCTTTTATGTATCTTCAACAAGAGCACTCCATAGACTTTTCTTTGTTTGCGAAAACAAACCTAGTGCATGGCTAAAAGATATACCAAATGTAGTTGAAAATTTTTAATAATAGTAAGACCAATTTGTTTGCAAGGGTAAAAGTGATAGGTTCTCTTGCTATGTGATGAAATTTATTGTGTTTTGGCAAAACTTAAAATTTAACTTGTTTAAATTTTAACATCACATAGCAATTAATATCCTCATTTAGAAAAGATATGTAGTTTAACATGAGGCTGTGTGAAGAAAAAAAATTCAAAAAAAGTAAGATATTATAGATAAAAATGCAAAAAATTGTGGACAACTCATTCAAAAATATTTATAAATATACAAAACAAGATAAATTTTATGTATAATTTAATAACTAACTATATTCAGAATTTTTACATTAAAAAATTTATCAAAATTTGTCAAGTAAATTCATAAACTTTTTTGATAAATCTTTGAAAATTTTTCTAATTTTAGACGTTAAAAAAGCCAAATCTTCAAATTTTAATGTGGAAATGTGGATAACTTACTGTTTATAACCCCTTTATACATGATTTTGCATAAAAATTAAAGCATTTGCATAAATATTTAACTGTGGAAATGTGGATAACTTTTGTGGGCAAAGTTTGTAAATGTGTATCCATTTTTTATACATTTATTTGAATTTTATGCTAAATGTTTTGAATTTTAATTTTTTTGTTATATCATTATTATAAAGATTTATTTAGTAAATTTACTACCCTATCATACTCTACAATGTATGATAAGATAGTTTACTCATAACAAAGGAGATTTTATGACGCAAAACAAACTTATAACCCCACGAAAATTGTCAGGTTTTATGGAACTTGACCCTCCAAAGCAACTCTTATTTGACAAAATGGTTGAAAAGATAAAAAATGTTTATTCAAAATCAGGGTTTATGCCACTTGATACGCCTGTGCTTGAATATCGAGAAATTTTACTTGCTAAAAGTGGTGGCTCTATTGACAAAGAGTTATATGCCTTTAAGAAAGGTGATACAGATATTTGCATGCGTTATGACTTGACCGTACCTCTTGCTAGATATGTTGCCATGAATGTGAATACCTTGTCTTTTCCGTTCAAACGTTATCAAATAGGAAAGGTCTATCGAGGCGAAAAAGCACAAAAGGGAAGATTTAGAGAGTTTTATCAATGCGATGCAGATATTATTGGACTTGAAGAACTTCCACTTGTTGCAGATGCAGAATGTCTATCTATTGTAGATAAAGTATTTAAGTCGCTTGGCTTAAAAGTGGTTATTCATGTATCTAATAGAAATGTCCTTTTTGGTTATTGTGAGGCACTTGGTGCTAGTGATAAGACACAGGACATTTTAGTTATACTTGATAAAATCAACAAGATTGGCAAGGAAAACGCAGTTGAAGAACTAAAAAAACTAGGCGTAAATGAAGAAAATTGTCAAAAATTGATTGATATTACTCTAAAATGCGGAAATTTTGATGCAATTTTAAGTCAAATTGAAAATCTTAGTGATAATGACACCTATCAAAAAGGTGTAAACGAAATCAAAGAGGTTTATACATATCTTAAAGCACTTGGTGTGGATGAGAGCTGTTACCTACTAGACCTTGGTATAATACGTGGGCAAAATTACTATACAGGAACGGTATTTGAAGCAATGATGCCTGAGCATCCTGAATTTTTGACGGTCTGCGGAGGTGGAAGATATGATAATCTCGCCGGCTATTTCACCGACAAAAAATTGCCAGGAGTTGGTTTAAGTATAGGGCTTACTAGACTTTTCGATCTTCTTGACAATGCTGGTATGCTTGAAAAAGTTAAACCTACTAATTTTGACCTTCAAATCATACCAATGGGCGAAACAATATGCCAGTGTCTAAAACTTAAAAATTACTTTGAAAACTTTTTAGTTTGTGATGTTAACTATGAAAACCGCTCTTTCAAGGCAAAAATGAAAGAGGCAAACAGGAAAAAAGTGCCTTTTATTATAATAGTTGGTGAAAATGAGGTCAAAAGCAATAACTATTCACTTAAAAACATGTACACAGGAGAGCAGTATAATCTATCAAAAGAAGAGTGTTTAAAAGTTATCTCCCAATATTTAAAACAATAAGTTTTTTAGTAATCTTACAAAGGAGTAGTATTAAATTTGAATACTACCCTTTTTTATGTGTGTGATGCTTTTTTTGTCATAGTTTTAAAACCCTATACAGATTTAAAACGTCTTATTTTTCTTATCTTTAAAATCTTTTTGACTATATTTAAAATGTCTCTTTTTGTCTGCGAAGTTTAAGAAATAGTATTTCTTCCTTGCTTTATTGAATTTCTCTGATACTCTTTTTCGACTTTATTTTATTAGCAAACAATTTTATTGTAAATTTACAAAAATATTTGAATTAATGGCAAATATTGATTATAATATTTCCATGAATGATAGAATTAAAGAAAAACTTAAACTTCTTACTACCAAACCTGGCGTATATGTTATGAGGGACAAGGAAGGCAATGTCATATATGTAGGCAAGGCTAAAAACCTTAAAAATAGGGTTAGTCAATATTTTAGAAACTCCCCTAAGCCTTCAAAAGTACAGGCAATGGTAGATAATGTGGATATTTTTGACTACTTTATCACTATGAGCGAAATGGACGCTCTTGCTCTCGAAAGCAATTTAATAAAGAAATATCAACCTTTTTATAACATTTTACTAAAAGACGGAAAACAATTCCCATATATAAAGATTGACATGAAAGAGCCTTTCCCTAAACTTGAAATTGTGAGGAAGGTAAAAAAGGACGGAGCAAGGTATTTTGGCCCATATTTTGCCGGTCTTGACGCAAGAGAGATATTAAAAACTATCAATTCTGCCTTTAAAATACGCACCTGCAACCTTAAAATTACAGAGACATCTATGGCAAAAAGAGAGTGTCTAAACTACTCGCTCGGACTGTGCTCTGCACCATGCACAAAACGTATTGATAAAGAGGGATACAGAAAGGAAATTGACAGAGTTATCAACTTTTTGAACGGAAATGACGAGGAGATTGAAGATATTTTAACTAAAAAAATGATACAAGCCTCTGAAAATGAAAATTTTGAAAATGCCATCATTTTTAGAGACCGACTGAAAATGGTTTCAAAATTAAAGCAAAGAGTTGTGGCAAATATTCCTAAGGATGTGAGCAAAGATGTGTTTGCCTATTATACCGATGGGCTTAGCGGTGTTATTACCTACATGGTCGTTCGTGGAGGTAAAATCCTAGGGATAATCTCCTATCCTTGTCTTGACGCCGAACTTGAAGAAGGGCAAACGCTGTTTAATTTTGTTGTGCAGTACTATCAAAATTTGTTTGTGCCAAACGAGATTATTTTATCGCATGATATTGAAGATAAAGAACTTTTGAGAGAATATTTTAACAAAAATGTCAATATTGTTACAAATCCGCACGGTATTAACAAAACACTGCTTGATATGGCTATGGAAAATGCTAAGGAATATTTAAACAAATACATCGAGAAGGAGAGGCTGAAATACAACAATACAATCGGAGCAGTGAAGAGCCTGCAAGAGAAACTACATTTAAAAAACACACCTTACAGAATGGAGTGTTATGATATTTCCAACATTAGCGGTACAAACAAGGTTTGCTCTATGGTGGTATTCAAAAATGGCGAGGCCTATAAGGCTCATTACAGAAAATTTAAGATAAAGACTGTCAAAGGCTCAAACGATTTTGCTTCTCTAAAAGAGGCTCTTTCTAGGAGACTTAAACGCTTGCAAGAGCAAAATGGCGAGAGTTTTAGAGAAAAACCTGACCTTATCATAATCGATGGTGGCAAAGGTCAAATTTCTTCCTGCTATGAAATTCTTGAAGAGTTTGGCTATTCGGACAGCATAGATATGATAGGTCTTGCGAAAAAACAAGAGGAAGTATTCTTTCCAAACAAGGCTCAACCTACACTTTTGAAACCTGGCAGTGCGGAACTGAAACTTATACAAAGAATACGAGATGAAGCACATAGATTTGCAATAACCTATCACCGCTATTTGAGGTCGCAAAAACAAACTAAGTCTGTCCTTGATGATATCAATGGAGTAGGCTCGAAAAAGCGTGATGCTCTTCTTAAAGCATTTGGAACAAGCCAGGAGGTTGCAAAGGCAAGTGTTGACCTACTGCGTAGCGTTCCTGGTATTTCCCCTGCTCTTGCTGAAAGTATACATCAATATTTTGTAGAACATCCTATTAATTATGATGTGGAGGAATAAAAAATTCTTTTAAGGATGATTGTTTTCATATTTTGTTTGCATATAATAAAAAAATTAAGTATACTAACTATGGAGGTTTAATATGAGAAAAATTACAATGGTTCAATATGGTTGCGGAAAGATGAGCAAATACACCATAAGATATGCTCTTGAAAAAGGCGTAAAGGTGGTAGGTGCTTTTGACATTAACCCTGATATAATCGGTAAAGATATTTCCGAACTTATTGGATACGACAAAAAACTAAACGTAAAAGTAAAGGACGCAAAAGAATTTGAGCAGTTCATTAAAACTCATAATGTGGACGTTGCTATTATTACAACAACTAGCATTTTTGCAGAAAACTACCCTGCTTATGAAATTTGTGCCAAAAATGGTGTAAATGCAATATCGACATGCGAAGAGGCTTTCTTTGCTCAAAATTCAAATCCTAAACTCGCCAAAAAACTTGATAAACTTGCAAAAGAAAATGGTTGCACTATATGCGGTAGCGGTTATCAGGATGTATTTTGGGGTAATTTGATAAGTGTCATTGGCGGAGCAACTCACAAAATCGTTAAAATAAAAGGCAAGTCAAGTTATAATGTTGAAGATTATGGAGTTAGTCTTGCAAAAGTTCATGGAGTTGGACTGACAAAACAGCAGTTTAAAAAGGAAATTAGCGATCCTGAAAATATTACAGAAGATGAACTTAAAAAACTTATAAATGCTGGAAAATTCTCCCCTTGCTATATGTGGAATGTAAATGGTTGGCTCTGTTCAAAACTTGGACTTCATGTAACAAAACAGTCTCAACGCTCTGTTCCTCAAATTGCAGAAGAGGATTTAGTCAGCACTACCCTCAATATGACTATACCAAAGGGACGATGCAGTGGTCTTAGTGCAGTTGTTACGACTGAGACAAAAGAGGGAATAACAATTGAAAGCGAGTGTATAGGAAAGGTTTATGGACCTAATGACTATGACTGCAATGACTGGACGATAGAGGGCGAGCCTACTACAAGAGTGGTAATTGAAAGACCATCGACTGCCGAACTTACTTGTGCTAGTGCCATTAACCGAATAGTCGAGGTGCTTGTTGCTGAACCTGGATACACAACTACCGACCAGATGCCAGAGAATATTTATAAGGCTCAAAATCTTGACAAATATATTGAAATTGTTGATGAATTAGAGCATGACTGTTGTTGTGGACATGAACATTGTCATCATGAAAATTGTCATCATGAAGAATAATTAATTTAATCAAGTTGATTTTAAACTATTAAAATTTTAGTTTTAAGTAAAATAGTATTTTTGTGTTTTTAAGATGAAAATTTATTGTTACATTTAAAAAAATTTTATAAAAAAGGATAAGCAAATGAAAAAAGGATTTTTTATAACGCTTGAAGGTGGAGAGGCTTGTGGCAAGTCAACTCAGGTGCGTATGCTCAAAGAGTATTTGGATAAGCAGGTTAATCATGACGATTTTCTATTTGTTCGAGAACCTGGTGGTACTCCACTAACAGAAGAAATAAGGAAACTTCTTTTAAATTATGAGATTGACAAGCCCCTCCCTATGACAGAATTATTGCTCTTCTGTGCCGCTCGTGTGGAAGATGTTTATAAACAAATATTGCCAGCACTTAGTCAAGGTAAAGTTGTTATTGCTGACAGGTTCTATGACTCAACTATTGCCTATCAAGGCATGGCAAGAGGTATTATGAGCAGTAAGGATATACTATCGCTAACTAAGAAAATAATCGGAGGACTCACTCCAAATCTAACGTTCTATCTTAAAATCTCGCCAGAAGAGGCCTTTAAAAGAAAGAGCAAAATGAGCGAAGGAATGGACAGAATTGAAAAGGAAGGACTTTTATTCCACCAAAAAGTAAAAGAAGGCTATGATTTTATTTCAAATCTTGAAAAAGATAGATTTTATATTCTGGATGCAACAAAGAGCCCACAAGAAATATTTGAAGAAATAAAGAAAGTATTAAACCAAAAAATACCAGAATATTTTAAAGATGATTTAAGCGAGGAAAAATATTAAACATTACTTTCAAAAAAATCACATAAATTTTAGTTTTTCTCTAATTTTTATGTGATTTTTTATCTATTTAATTAATCAAATTATTTAAAAAAATTAATAAAAATTTGTATTTTTACTTAAAATTTATTAATTTTTAATTATTTTTCCTTATTTTTATAATTTTTATTTATTTTTTTAATTATCTTTATATCAAATCTACAATTCTAAATAATTTTTCTATTTTTTTATAATCGTATTTTTGCAAAAATCTTTATAATCAAAATCTTTGTATTTCTCATTATTTGCAAGGATAATTAAATTTGGCTTTTTGCCCACAATTCCCTTTAATATTGTTATCGCTCTTTGATAGGTAAACTTTTTGATAAACTCCTCATCCTTTTTTGTTTTTTTATCGTCTAGTAGATAGCCATATATATCATACTGTCTAAAATTGATATTTGCTTTGCTTGCAAGGTCATTATAATCAAAATTTAATGCACCAATAAAGACCTCTTTTGCTTGGTTTAATTTTTCTTCGGTGAAATTTTCAAAAAGCGACTTGATAAATTCTGGATACTCTTTTACAACCTCATTTATATTTTCCTCTTGGCAGACAATATTAAAACTTAAATAAACTCCATCTGCTTTCTGAAAAATATTACAAGAGCAGGAATAACAAAGTTCTTTTTTAGTTCTAAAATAGTCAAATATGACCAAACTTAATACATATGACACTATCCTATTTTCAATGTACCAATCTCTGTTATAGTACTTCTCCGTCCTAAAATCTAAGAGTTTATAATGAGCATAAAAAAGTGCTTTATCCTTTTCGCAGGCTTTTTCATAGTAGAAAGCAGGTTCTTTATAGCCAAGGTTATTTTTGATAGAAAAACCTTTTTCGCCTATCTTATTTAACCTTGTTGCAACATATTTTGAAATTAGTTTTTTTATCTCGTTTTCTGTGATATTTCCTACTACATTTACAGTTAGGTTGACTATATTATAGAACTTTTCTATAAAGGCTTGAACATCCTTTAACTTTATCCTATTCAAACTCTCTTGACTGCCAGCGTAGGTATACCCCAGATTTTTAAATTCTTTACTTTTGTAGACCTTGTTCCTAAGTAAATGCACCCTTTGCATGTTGTTCGTTTTAAGTTGCGTTGCTATCTCATCGCTTATTATTTTAAATTCAGAATCAAAATTATTTTGAGAGTAAATTATGTCAGAAAAAGGCTCTGTTAAGGCGTCAACTGCCTCATCTATTTTATTTTTTGTTGTCATTACATAATAGCATGTATCATAGTCTGCGGTGAAAGCATTGAATTGTTGAAATTTTCCATGGTTGTTTGACCTTTCCGCCCGAGAGTGCTTCTTTGTTGCAAAGCCCATAATTGCATGCTCACAAAAATGAGCAAGCCCAGACTTACCTATTGGATCATTGAGAGCACCAGCATTGAAATGCAATTCAAATACTATACCCTTGACATCGGTGCATCTTTCAATTATAACCTTAACACCCTCTTTTGTTTTTAGTAGTTTAGGTTTCATTTTTGCCTCTCTTTTAGCATGCTAAAAAAATAAAACTATATTCGCTTAAAGTGTAAACAAATTTTCGTGCTGTGCAAAGATAACGAAAATTATAGGCAAGATAAAGCCCGAGCGTAATCGTCAGTTATCGCAAGATAATCACAAGAGCGTTTTCGACAAATAACGCAAGAATTTTATCTTTGGTTTCTAGATTTTTAAATCAGTCTAAGCGAATATATTTTTCTATTCTTGGTCGTTATTTTTCAACTTTAAATTTGATTTCTTTTGGAATTTTCCGTCTTTTTTATAGACAACGAACTTTGTATCTTGACTTTTTGATAGTTCTTGAACTCGTGCAAGAGCCTCTTCCTTAGTCTTTTTGCTGTCTATAACCCTCTTTGCTCCGTCCTTTTTAATCTTCCAAAGTTTGTCCTCTTTGTCAAAAACGACTCTATAAACCGATTTTTTCTGTTTTTCAACATTCTCAGCGGTTTTAACAGTCTCCTCATTTTGTTTTGGACTTGCCTTAGTCTGTTTTTCTACCTTGTTTTCCTTCTTGATAGTTTTTGCCTTTTCTTTTGGCTCAACCTTTGGCTCTTCTTGACGAGTCTCAGGCTCTTCTTTTGCCACAGGTTCTTCCTTTACTGCCTTGACCTCTTTAACCTGGCTTGTTGTTGCCTCATCTTGCTTTTTTTCTTTTTTCTTTTTGCCAAAAAACCACATAATTCTCTCCTTTTATACTTATATTATATCATTACTTGTAAAAGTTTTCAATAATATTTGATATTTTTCCATAAACATTTTTATTTTTTGAGCGGTTTGTGCTAATATATCTCCTATAAGGAGTTAATATGAAAAACATCGGAACAATTTCTTGGGGAATAAAAGCACCTATTATCAGACCTGGCGACGACCTTGTTGAAATAACCGTTCAAAGCGTACTTAAAGCGGTAAAAGAGAGCAAAATCAAATTGAATGACAGGGACATTGTCGCTGTTACCGAGGCTATCGTCGCTAAAAGTCAGGGCAACTTTGCTAGTGTCGACGATATCGCCTATGACGTTCGTGAGCAGATGGGCAGTGGCACGATTGGTGTAATCTTTCCTATACTTTCGAGAAACCGTTTTTCTAATATTTTGAAAGGTATAGCAAGAGGATGCGATAAAATTGTTTTACAACTATCCTACCCATTTGACGAGGTAGGCAACCCTCTTGTATCTATTGACAGACTATATGAGTTAGGCTTAACCAACTTCAACAAAACATTTACCGATAAAAAGTTCTACAAACTTGTTGGCAAAATAGAGCATCCATTTACAGCAATTGATTATATAGATTATTACAAAAATATTTGTGGAGATAAGTGCAAGGTCATCCTTTCAAATGATCCTACTACCATACTTAAATACACAAAAAAGGTTATCACTGCCGATATTCATTCTAGGGCTAGAAATAAAAACCTTTTGATAAGAAAAGGTGCTAAAAAGGTAATATCACTTGATGAAATTTTATCTAAATCGGTAAATGGCAGTGGCTATAATGAAAAATATGGGGTGCTTGGCTCTAATTTGTCAACTGATGAAAAATTGAAATTGTTTCCGAGAGATTGCGATAAGTTTGTTAAAAAACTTCAAAAACGTTTCAAAGAGGAATGTGGAGTAAATATTGAATGTATGGTCTACGGAGATGGTGCTTTTAAAGATCCTGTCGGTGGCATTTGGGAACTTGCTGACCCTGTGGTCTCCCCTGCTTACACGAGTGGGTTAAATGGCACGCCAAATGAAATTAAACTTAAATATGTTGCAGACAATCAACTTGCAAATCTTAAAGGTAAAGAGGCTGAACAGGCTATGAAAGAGATGATTCGCAAAAAATCAAAAAATCTCAAAAAACAAGAAATCTCTCTTGGAACAACTCCTCGAAGGCTTACTGACCTATTAGGCTCACTTGCCGACCTCACGAGCGGAAGTGGAGATAAAGGAACACCAATTGTGCTTATTACAGGATATTTCAATAACTATGCAGACGATTAATCTTTTCATTAACATTATCTTAAAAAATTGATAAAAAAATATTAAAATTAAAAAAGTTTGATAGAAAATAAAAGTCATAAAATAAAAAAAGTTGATTTTGATAGAAAATTTAAATAAAAATCATGAAATTTAAGAAAAAAAGGTTGATTTCAGTTGATTTTTTTAGTATCAAACAAAAAAATACTATCTATAACAATTTTAAAGTGTCATGTGAAATTTTTTAACACTTAATTATGTAAATCTTTAATGCTCCCCCTATTTTAATTTCAATTTTCCATTTTTAAATAAGATTTTTGAAGATTTTTGAAATTTGCTTGACATTGCGGGGGGGGAGAGATACAATCAAATTGTAATAAAATTAAATATTTTTTCATTTTATTGCAAATATTAAATACAATAGGAGAAAAAGAAAATGAGTAAAGCGTTAAAAATAACCATCATTGTAATTGCTTCTGTACTTGTTCTACTTGCACTCGGTCTTGGTCTAGGGCTAGGGCTAAGACAAAACGAACAGCCAGAGACAGAGGTGCTGACTTTAAATGTAGACGGAGACAATGTAAAACGTTTTCAACTTGAACCAGGCGACAATGTGTACTCTTACATAGCAGAAAATGTTACAGAGTATACCGACTATAACACATGTGGTTGGTTTATAGAGGACACTTTGACAATGCCACTAACCGAAGATATTACAATCGCCGAGGACGAGAATATAACAATCTATACAAGGACAGCAACCCTTGACAAATTGTCATTTACATTAAATGATGACGAGACAACCTATTCAGTTTCAGCATCAAGTGAAGATATCTCTGGCGAGGTAGTTGTGCCAAGAATGTACAGTAACGAGTCAACAAGCGGACTTGTAACAGAGGTCGCTGAGAATGGGTTTTCAAAAGATAGCGAGTCGCCATATCGAAATAATTTAACACTTGCTGTTTTGCCAAACAGTATCGAAACAATTGGTACACAAGCATTCTATTATAATTTTAGTATGGCATTCATAAATATTCCATATGGCGTTACTACAATTGGAGATGAAGCGTACCGTTCATGTTACAGCGTCAATTCAATTACAATTCCTAGTACAGTTGAATCGATTGGAACTAATAGTTTTAGAATAGCAGGTCTAGCAGAAGTATATAACTATTCAACGTTTGATATTGAACTTGGATCAACCGATAATGGTTACGCTGGATACTATACAAAAGTTGTATATAACGCAAGCGACCTCGTCAATGACAAACCTGAGTCAAGGATAAAGACTATTGGAAATGTAAGTTATTATGTATATGGAGATGACTTTATTGCCTTAGCACCAACAGAATCACGTGCAACATTGAAAGAAGTAGTACTTGATGAAAGGACAACCGAGATAAACAATTTTGCATTTACTTACTGTACTGCACTTGAAAGCATTAATATGCCAGAGAATGTAAAAAAATTAGGTGCGACAGCGTTCCAAAATTGTGAAAGTTTATCAACGGCAATCGTTATACCAGAGGGCGTAACAGAGATTGGAAATTATACTTTTAATAACTGTCGTAAATTGCCATCAGTAACTATTCCAAGTACTGTAACTAGTATTGGTAATTATGCTTTTACTTATTGTGCAAACCTTACATATATAAATATTCCAAGTACTGTAACTAGTATTGGTAATTATGCTTTTAATCGATCTGGTTTACAATCTATTTATATACCAGATTCTGTAACTTCAATTGGCATGTGGGCTTTTGCTTGGTGTGAAGAAATGTCTGAAATAAGAATATCTGAAAATATTACTACACTTGAAGAAGCCACCTTTCAACACACTAATATTTCAACAATTACAATTCCACAAAGTGTAGAGACTTTTGGTATGGCTGTATTTAATGGCTGTGCCTCACTTGAAGAAGTTGTATTTGAAAATAAATTTACAACTATAAGTCAAGGTTTATTCCTTAATTGCTCTTCTCTTAAACAGATAACTATTCCTGAAAGTGTTACCACAATTGAATCTAACGCTTTTCAAGGAACAGCCTTAGAATCAATTACTATACCAGCAAATATAACAGATATTGCAGGAAATGCATTTTGGTCATGCAATGAAATTAAAACAGTTAACATCAATAGTGTTTCAATTTACACATCATTGACAAGTAATAGTAGTTGCGGTTATATTTTAAATTGGGGAGCAAATACTGTTAAAGTTTTAGCAAGTATTGTTGATAATCCTGAAAATACTAATACTTGGCTTAATGGCTCGGCTTGGACTAAGAGTGAAAGTGCAGACGAGGACGGATATTATACTTATACACGCTCTCTATAAAATTAATTTAGAAAAAGTTTTATTTAATAGTAAAAGAAAACTATTTTAAATTATAAAAAGATATGAGACATTATATTTAGTAAGAAATATATCAAAATAATTAAAAAATCAAGTTTTTTAATGATGACATAAAAAATAACATATTGACATGCTAATCAATATGTTCTTTTTTTATATAATGTTCGTTTTTTTTTACAAACCTTGCATAAATATTATCTTTTTTTAATAAAACATTAGTAACGTTATTTTATTTTTTAATTCTATCTCTTATTTTAGAGACTATTATTTTATTCCAGGTCTCCATCTCTTAAAATGCTTTGTTTCAATGCCTCATATTCTTTTTGAGTAAGTTCCCCTCTTTGATAAAGTCGCTTTGCGTCTGCGAGTCTTCTTGAAAGGGATGATGGGTTATCAATTCTACTATAATAAATTGCACCATAATCTGTGCCTATTCCAACAAAATAGCCTATAAATGAAAGAATAACTGTGAGAATGCCTCCAAACAAGAATTGTAAAAAGCAAACAAAAGAGATTGAAACAACGTTCTCTATCAATTTCTCTTTTTTATAATTTGAATATGATTTAATCTTACAGCCTACAAAGACAGAGATAATTCCTACAAGTGTTATAACAACCACGCTTATAAGCACTCGGTTTCTAACAATATCGTAGTCAGACTGCTTGCCAACTAGCAAATCGCTTCTCACAGCGAATATTATGGTAAGAACCGCCATAGAGAAGACCGCCAGCACTCCAAAGACGATTGACAAAGCACCCGACCATATAAACCATTTATTTTTTACAAGTCCGCTTTTGTATCTATTAAAAACATGGCGAGTGTACTTATCAACAACTGCCTCATCGACATGCAAGTCCTCCTCTTTGATGAGAGCGCTACTTTCTCGCAGTTCTTTTTTAATTTCTTCTGATAACTTTATCTTTTTCTTTTCCATGCTATTATTTTAGCATAAAAAGAATATTTTGTAAATAACATTTTTAATTATTTGATTTATTCAATTATCCTTTCGCCACGGAATTTACTTAAATTTGTAAGCACTTCATACTCAGTGCTTTCAATTAGTGGTGCGATAGCCGTAGCGTTATCAAAAATTACCACTTTATCACCTATCTTGCAATTTATCTTTGATACGTCCACCATAAAGGCATCCATGCATATATTACCTACATTTTGTGCGGTTTTGCCATTAATTTTGACTTGCAATTTATTTGACAATTTTCTAGGCAATCCGTCTCCATAACCAAGAGGAATTGTTGCAACTGTAATATCTTCTTGTGCAGTGTATCCGCAAAGATAACCAATATGCTCGCCCTTGTAGACCTTTTGAATATCGACAATCTCGCTTTCAACCCTAAGCACAGGATTTACAAATTCGTTGCCGTAGCCATAAACTTCAAGTCCCACCCTATACACGTCGGCATCAATCCCCTCAAATATACTTCGTCCGCCACCCACATGAACACAAGTTTCCCAACATTTAGGCAACTTTGCAACAAAACGTTCAAACTTTTCCTTTTGCTTTTCAGTATACTCCCTATCAGTTGTTAAAGAAGAAAAGTGAGTGTAAAGCCCTGCGAGAGACACCTTATTTTTTAGCAGATATGAAATAATCTTATCATAGTCTTTTTCGCTTTTTACACCATATCTATTCATGCCTGTATTTATACAGAGGTGCATTTTTGACGTTAATTTATTTTTTTTGGCTATTTTTACAATCTTTTTTGCATCGCTAAGTGAAAATAACGCAAATGAAATATCATTTAACATACACACTCTATAATCTTCGCACGCACCAAAGACTATAATATCCTTGTTTGTATATTTTCTAGCAAGCAGTGCCTCACTTTGATTTGAGACACCAAAATAATCTATCCTATCTTTTAGTATAGATATAACCTCTTTTTCGCCATGCCCATAGGCGTTTGCCTTTATCATGACGCAGGTCTTCTTTTGGGATATTTTCTCAATACTTTCTATATTATTGAGAAAATTATCTCTTGATAAAAAAATTTTTGAGAACATAGTATTATATATTCTCAAAAATCAAATTTGTTTATTAAATTATACATAGACTGAGGATATATCTATTGTTCCATTTATACCATTTTCGTATAGCAATTCAAGTATTCCCCATTTTTCAAAAAATCTATTTGCGTTTACTTTAAATCTCTCAATCTCTTCCTCTGTAATATCGTCGCTCATTAGATAAACATCTGAAATATTTAGGCTATAAATATTATTTGTAAACATGCCATTTATATGGGAGGCAAAGATAGATTTATCTATATCCTCTGAGAATATCGAGTAGCCCAAGTATAAATTTGAGTTCGACGGCAGTCCATATAGGTCGCAAATGGTTGGCAGGATATCATATGTGTTACAGAAAGTATCGCTGACATATCCTTCTCCTTCTGTGAGTTTTGGACTATAAATTATAAATGGAATATTATATGCAAAAGTATTTTCAAAGTTTTGTTTATCGATTGCCTTCACTTTCAAACTTAAATCATTGTAGTAGACATTATGATCGGCGAAAAGGACTATTGAGGTATCTTCCGCCCTTCCTCTCTCATCTAACTCTTCTATTAAGTTTGCTACCGTCCTATCAAGGTCTATGGCCGCTGACTTGTAGTGGAAGAAATATTCATAATCAGTTTCGTTCTCTGGTATTATGAAAGGTGTATTTTCTTCAAGCCAAATGCTATATTCATCAAAATTATCTAGATATGTTTGGTAGTACTCCTCATAATATGGATTGTGATAATAATAAGGTCCATGAGTAGCCATTGTGGCTATAAATGTCAAAAATCTTTCGCTGTCAGGAATTATTTTATCCATGAGGTTTGCTGTAAAGTCTACATCAGTTATCCACTCTCCCCAAGCACCTCTTACCTCGTCGCCTGTATAATCTTCAAGTGTATACATATAGTCAAACCCTAGTCCGTCTATATGTGTAATATCTCGTTTATAGTAGGAGCGAGTATTGCAATGCACATATGTTGCAACCGTTTCTTCATCTGTTGTTGCCTTATATACTTTTGGTAGAGCATAATCAAAAGAATAACCGTTTCCGAGTGCCTCTGCAAGAGATATATCCTTTGGCATTGAACCGTTAAGCACTATTCCCTCGCTGTTGTTAGTCCTATTTCTTGCATAGAACTCAGTAAAAGCAATGGAATTATTATTGCCCGTCGCAAGAGCATAGAGAGTTGGTGTGTTGAAAGGATCTATTGCGTACCAATCTAGGCTTTCACACAGAATTACTATCAAATTGTCTCCATAGAGTTCAGCGTCTTGATTCTCCTCTACATAACCACTATCAATATATTCTACTAAATCTTCTGTCTCTTCCTCTGTTGCATCTTCTTGGAAAATCAAATTTAGTATCATTTTGGTATAAAAACCATAGTTGCCGAATTTCTTATATGCTTCAAGTTTAAATTGGAAATTATCCCAAAGATATTTATCACTGCTTTCTATTTCACTTTCTCCTGCTGACGCCTGAGTCAAAGTATTCTCTTGGAGTCCATATAGCCCTATACCAACAGATTGACAAAGTACAAAAAAGGCAAGCACTATCACAGGCATAGAAAAGTTTCTGATTGAGACCTTTGTCTTGTTATATTTTAAAAGCAAAATTGTAGCAATTATCATTAGTGCAAAAAGTCCTATATGTAAAAACGTACCACCCCAATCGATAAGATCAAGTGTCAAAGCGGTTGTAGCCTCTTTGCCGAGTACAAGCAAGTCCACAGAAAGAATGTCTCCAAAGATGTTGTACATTGTAACATTTACTACATTTAGCCCCACCTGCAAAAAGAGAAATAAAAAGTAGAGAACAAGCATTGCGATTCTATTATGTACTACATAAATTAGCCCAGCAATCATTAGGATAATAGCAAGATCAAATAATAAGTATGACGGCAGAACTAATACGTTACCATCTGCATCACGAAAGCCTAAATACAGAAAATTTACCATTTCAAGTATTATAGCAAAGACTATAAAAAGCAATGGTAATAAAAAGTCGTTTGTTGAAACTTGTTTTTCTTTGATTTTCATAACTCCCTCTTATCATGTGATATTTTGTCGATTATTATAGTACTAATTATACAACATTACTTTCAATTTTGCAAGACCTTTTTTCAATCAAGATATAAAAGTTACAAATATATTTAATAAAACCCATTTTCCATGATTTTTTATAATAAATAAAACATCTTTTTCATATTAATTTTTTGCATTAAAAAAAGTGCAGTTTTGCACTTTTTTATCCTCTTTTGAGAAATTTTTAGACAGCCTAGTATTAGAAACACATTGGAAGTATAATTGCGGCTATCACTATAAGTAGACAAATCACATATAGAACTTTCCATACTACTTGTTTTGATCTTACATATCTCCAAGCAAGAACTGCCACTATTGCAATCATAACTGCGGCTGCTATACCTTGAAGAATAGTAACAACATTGTTTAATCCATTTGCATCAATTGCTGTCAAAACAAGAGATACTGCATACAAGAAAGTAACTGCGACTATTGTCCAAAATGAAATTTTGTTTAGTCCCCATATTGTCTTTTTAGATGAACTTGAAGTGCTTGTTTTTGTTGTTTTTGTTGATGTTTTCTTTGTTGCCATGATATCCTCCTATTACTTTTAATTATATAATATATACCTATTTTTGTCAACAAAAATAAAATATTTTATTCGAAATTATTATTTTTCATCTATTTTTTCTGACATTGCCATTATGTAAGGAAGATATTCCTCCCACCTATAACTTCTTATTGGCATAGGTCGGTGATCTAAAAAATATAAAACAAGTGCTGGCTTGATACCATTATATTCATCAAAAAATCTATAACCTGTCAGTTGCCCAGATAATATTAGTTTCTTGATTTGTGCATGATAATTATAATATCTCATAACCATATTTTCTTTAATTTTTGTGTTTTAATACATATTTTAATATTTTTTTTACTTTTAATTAACCGAGTGCAACATCTAGTATCATCATAACTACAAAGCCTAAAATAAATGCCCATGTACTAACGTTTCCCCTTGAATTATTTTTGGCATCTGGCAACAGTTCTTCTGCCACAACAAACAGCATGGCACCTGCCGAAAAAGATAAAAACCACGGCATAAGACTTGATAGACTTGTCGATAGCCATATCCCTATAACCGCCATTATCGGTTCCACAAGTCCACTTAAAGTGCCAAATAAAAAGGCTTTTTTGTTTGACCCTAATTGCTCTTTCATAGGCAGGCTGATAGCAGTTCCCTCTGGCAAGTTTTGAATGCCTATGCCTATTGCAAGCCATAATGCTGACATAAAGACATTTGTTCCACTATCAAGAAAGGCATTTCCGTACGCAAGACCTACTGCTAAACCCTCAGGTATATTATGTAGAGTTACTGCTAAGAACAGTTTCCCTGACTTACTTAATCTGCTTTCTTTTACAAAATCGCCCTCTTTTTTCCTCCTTTTAGTTAGCAAATAAGGTATAAATTTATCAAGAACGGCTAAAAATAGGCAACCTAGCACAATACCACATGAGGCAGGCACAAAACTTAACATACCTAAACTGTTAGACTGTTCTATTGCAGGTAATAGCAAAGACCAAACTGATGCTGCAATCATTAAGCCTGAGGCAAAACCTAAGAACGCACTACTTAGATTTTGGCTTACCTTACCTTTAAAAAGAAAAACTACCGCCGAGCCAAGTGTTGTCATTAAAAATATAAAACTTATACCTATTACTGTAATAACTATATTATTCACAATTTACCTTCTTCCGCATTGCCCCTAATATCATTATAAAAAATAAAAAGAAAAAGGTGCTAAAAAAGTAAAATTAACATAAATAAAAGACAACCTTTATTTATAAGGTTGCCTTTACTATACCAATTTGTAATCATAACAAAATTTGAATATAACATTTTGTACTAGCCCTATTGATAAGATTAGTTTGTTTTGGATGATAATTCCTTTTTGGATAAATTGATCGCCTTAACAATGTTTGAAATAACTTTATTTTTATTAAGCCACCAATCTCTGCTCCATACTCTCATTATCTTCCAGCCACGAGATTGTAAGAATTTATTTCGATATACATCTCTTTCAAGTATGGAATCACTACTCTTGTATGCGGTGTAATCACACTCTATCCCTAGCAGGTAGCGGTCAAGAGTTTTATCGTACACGCCGAGAGAAAGTTTATAATCGGTATTACCAAGATTTGTCTCAACGATATAGCCTAGTTTTGTAAGTTCATCTTTTATATATTTTTCAAGATTATTTTCTACTATGACATCACTTGATTGTGGAAGTGATGGCTTAAAACTATCTAGCACAAACTGCGCCTCTTTGTATTTCTTATTAGAAATTGCCCTAACATATTTTAAATAATTTTTAAATATCTTTGGTCCTGCGTTCTTTGTGCCCTCGACTGCAAGTTCTTCTGGCTCTATACTTGTAACTACATATATCTTCTCTTTTGCACGAGTTATTGCTACGTTTAACCTATTCTCTCCGCCCTCGACTGAGAGTGAACCAAAGTGAGCGACAACTTTTCCATACTCGTTTCTTGCATAACCTATGCTAAATATGATTATATCACGCTCATCACCTTGAACATTTTCAAGATTTTTAATAAAAATGGATGTATCCTCGCCATTATCTTTACGATTTTGTTCTCTTATGTAGGCATCTCTAAACGCACTATCTTTTTGGCACTCTTTATCTATTGCGTCCTCAATTGCATTTTCTTGTTCGGTATTGAACGTGATAATTCCTATCGAACTCTTATTTTTCTTATTCTTTATTAGTTTTTTAAGAAGACTTACGATTGCATTTGCCTCCTCTTGATTGCGTCTACCTATCCACTTCCCATTGACCTTTATTCGTTCAATTGGTTTATTGCCTACATTTTTTGAGATATTTGGGGCTATTTGCAATTTTCCGTCATAGAACGCATAGTTAGAAAAGTTGATTAATTCTTCATTTTTACTTCGATAGTGATAGGTAAGATTTGTACTTGTATAACGTGATGTTGCAAGGTCGAGCAAACTTTCTACTTCCAGTGCCGCTTGCGTTGCAAGGTCAAGGTCATCGTCATCTCCACCTAAATATCTCTTCATAAAAGTCTGTGTTGGTCTTAACTGTTTTGAGTCGCCTGCGACCACAATATATCTACCTCTATAAATGGTAGGCAAAGTATTTTCAATAAATACTTGGCTTGCCTCATCAAACAGAATTATATCAAACAAGTCCTTTTTTAACGGAAATATTGTCGACACACTCTCAGGAGAAAGAAGCCAACAAGGAAATAGTTTTAATAAATACTCGCCATAGAGATCCATCATCTTTCTTATAGGCAAAAGCCCTTGCTGTTTAGTTATTTGATATAAATAATTCTTATTGTCTGGATCATTGTTGAAATGCTCAATATAGTCCTCTTTGAATTTGTCTATACATATTTCATTGGAAATCTTCTTTTCATCTTCCTTTAAGGACATTATTCTATTTCGAATATTTTCAAAGTCTATAATTTTAGATAGTTTATCCTTGTTTAGTTCTTCTTGCGTTACAGCCTCGTGATATATCCTTATTTCAAGTAAACGATTTACAACATCTTGAAATTGACGTGGAGTCTTAGAATTTGAATATGCAAAATTCAAAATAGTCTTTTCATCATCAGTAAGACCTTTTAATGAGACGTTGACATCACGAATTTCTACATAATCGTCAAGAGCATTAAGTAAAAGTTTTAAGAAAATTGTGTTTCCGTTGACAATATTGTCAACTGTCATTAAATATCCTTTTCTATCAAGTACCTTTTCTAAAAGGTTATAATTACTTATGTAACTATGTATTTCATTTAATGTGGTCTCAAACTGCTTGGTTATCTCCCTTTCTTTCTTGTTTAATCTATATTTAACAAATGGATATGCTGGAAATAAAACTTTTGACCAATTTAGAGTATTATGCAAATTTGGATAATCTATCTTTGAAATCATCTTAACAAGTGGCTTTATTTTTTTATTATCCTCTATATCATTTTCAAGCATGTATACCATAAGTTGTCTAGCATGCGGATGTTTGGCTGTATCAAATGGAATAATTGTTTTTTGTATAAGTCCATTGAGATAACTTTTCATCTGATTGATTACATGAATATCTACATCTGATTTGATATGGTCGATCAGAGGATTATTCTTTTTTAGTTCTATATAGCGGTAATACAGATTGCTCTTATTTTTCTCTTTTATAACTCGCAAAGTCTGGTATAGACGTTTGTAGTCCATTCTCATTATATCATTATTTTTAAGCATCTGTTTATAAAGCACATAATCATTACTATTTTTGCCTATGCGAGCTGAATTTGCATACATTTCTTGTAAGGACAAACCAAAAGATGTCTTTGCATACAAGGTATCAGATATAATTTTAAGTTCGCCAACTTCATTTTGGAGTTCTTCCTCTACCCTATCAAACTCTTCATATCTATCCTCATTTGTTCTATAACCATTTGCTAGTGCTTGGTGCATTTTATTACATCTTTCATAAAATTCAACCTTATTTTTCTCTGCGTCGGTTATAAACATACATTTTGAATTTAAGTTTTTAAGTCTATTAAACACAACATCAAGTGCCGCCTTCTTTTGAGAAACAACAAGCACTCTTTTGTTTTTACATAGTGCGTCAGAAATGATATTTACAATAGTCTGCGATTTTCCTGTTCCAGGAGGTCCATATATGACAAGGTTACCTGACTCATTAAGTTTTGCTATTGCACTCTCTTGTGCATAGTCTAAATCGTTGATAGTGTAAACTCTCTCATCAATCTTTTTTATCTTTTTGCCACTTTTACCCTCTAACAACTGATCTATCGCCTCTGAGGAAAGCCTCTTCTTTTCTAGTAAAGAATAGTCATTATAAATGGCATTTGCTAGTGGAAATCTTCCTATTACACATGCGTTTACCACTCTTAACCCATCGTCTTTAAATGATGGTTCTGCGATTTCATCAAATCTTATAAGCCCTTTCTTCTTACCATCATATTCAAACTTGAAACCATATGCAGAAAGGTAATCTATCACATCTTCTATGCTTTTGAGTTTATAATCTATTAAATTATCAAACTCCATAATAAGACCATCATAATTTATTTTATGCTCCTTTGCATAGGCAAGAATTAGCACCTTATTAAACTGGATGAGTTCATCTTGTTTTGCCTCTATTGTAACCGTTTGATCATCTTCTATATTGATAACAACAGGAAATAAGATAAGCGGTCCTTTTATTTGCAAATCTTTTCCTACATTTCCTGTAACAAAAGGATAGCCGATAAACATTTCATATCGTCCTGTTTCCTTAGCAAACTCCTCTATCTCTCTCTTTAATGATTTAAGTTGACTGACTTGCGATAGCAATAGTTTTTTTGTCTCTTCTTTTTTTACCCGCTCTCGTCTTAAATTTTCATTACGCTTTTCCTCCGCCGACATATTTTTTGTGTCAACAAAAGAGGCTTTAATCTTCTTTTCTAGATTAAAGTTTGCACTAAGCCTATCTTTTATATCCTTTCTTATAAGTTTATATCCATTTCTTTTACCCTTCCACAGAAAAGTAAAAAACTCATCAAATTCCTTTTCATCACTGCCAAGCACAGCACCTATATCATAGGCGTATTTTTTGCTAATATTTTTTGAATATAGACTTCTATTTTTACCACTTATTTCAATCAATCTTTCTTTATAATATTTATATACCGATTTCATGTTTCTTCCTTTTTATATATTGTAACAAAAAAATTCTTTTTTTCAATATAAAAATCACAATTTTATTTACTTATTCATGATTTTTTTTATAAAACTTTCTCTATGCAAATCACACTTGCCATACAACCTAAGTTTTTCTATGTGTTCTTTTGTACCATAGCCCTTATGTTTTGCAAAATTATATTGAGGGTATTTTAAGTCAAGTGTTTTCATTAATCTATCTCTATAAACTTTTGCAAGTATAGAAGCGGAGGCTATGTTATAACTCTTTGCATCCCCTTTTATTATATTTTCCTGTGGCAGTTCAATATCAAGTTTAACTGCATCAATAAGCACAATATCAGGGTTTATTTTTAAATTTTTGACCGCTTTTACCATGCCTAATTTCGTCGCATTTAAAATATTTATTTTGTCAATGACTTTTTCGTCAATTTCTACAATTGAATAGTCAAGTGCGGTGTCTATAATTTTTGAATAAAGTTCTTCACGCCTCTTCTCACTTAACTTTTTACTGTCATCTATTCCGTCAATAATTTTATCTTCGTCAAGAGGCATAATTACGCATGCACACACAACAGGCCCAGCAAGTGGTCCTCTTCCTGCCTCATCTATCCCAGCTACTATTTTCCCATAATATTTTTTCTCGTAATCTAACATTATCCCTCCTGTATTTAATATCTTAATTTTTTATTTAAAATTTGTCAATTAAAACCTCTTACCTTGTATATTTTAGTCTTATTGTAAAATATTGTAAAAAATTTTAAAAATATTTAAAAAATGAAATACAAATCTCAGCAATATATGTTATAATAAAAATCGGAGGTCGCTTAATGACGAATTTAAGTCCACTACATAATGACAATGATTTACAAAAAGAGGTTGATAAACAAGAAAAATATTCCAATCAAAATTCCCACAACGGCGAGAAATATTTAGGCGATTTGATTTCGAATAATGAAGAATATAACGCTATTAATAATACTCTATCTTTGGTTTTAAAAAATTTAAGTTATAATGATACCTTTGATACTCAACTTAAATTACTTGAAAATCGTATAAAAGCATACACTTTCAACGCACAAAAATCTAATCAATATAAAACAAATATCTATTACATGCAAGATTTAATAAAAGAGAACAAAAAGGTCCTATTTCACACTTTAAAAAGTGGCGGAAATCAAAAAAATAATTATTATGACGATAATTGGGTTACGAGAATCAACAGAACTTTTACTGCATATGGAATCGACATTCATTTCAAAAATTCAAAAAATTTGAAGGGAAACATTTTGCAAGTTTTAAATTTAGTTGATGACCTAATTGAAAAAATCAACGACAATAATTCGATTATTAATAAAAAGTAAATAATAACAAAAATATCATATAAAAATTTAAACCATAAGATTAAAATATAGCAAGTTAACGCAAAAACACAAATATCATCTCCGTTCAATTTCCATCAATCTCGCTCTTAACCGCAAGTTCGGCTTTCAATAAAATAGATCTACCTTTGGTATATATAACATAGGTATATTTATTTCGCTCTATTTTTGACAAACTAATTTAAAAACTAAGAGGCAAGTTATTTCTAACCCCTATCTTTTTTTTGGAAATAATTATTTTTCTAATAATTCATTAAATACAATGCAATTTTTATAAAAAACAACGATTTTTAATTAATTTTTCTGACTTAAAAGAATTTTTTCTTTTTTTCATATTCATCATATATAATTTCAGCCATTTTCTCAGGGCTTTCTTTCATGCCTGTACTTATCCAAACTTTACAAATTGCAAACAGTCCTGCCGAGAAAAACGCCATGTGATAAACCATTTCATCCTCTTTGAATTCCCCTATCACTGTCGGCGTTGTGGGAGCGTTAATCTTTGGCGGTGGCATGAGTATGACTATGTGTCTAAGTGGACTCGGCTTTTTAATTGGTGGAATTGCCTTAGGAGTTGTCGGAATTGGAGTTGGTCTTTTAGGCTGGCTTACACACAACAAAATTCAAAAGAAAAAACTTGTAAAGATTGACCCGCTACTTGAAGAGGAGTTTAACAAACTTTCTGACCTCTGCGAAGAGGCAAATAATTTGACAAATAGTTAAAAATGGCTAATCACAAAAATAAACATTAATCAAATAATTTAACAAAATTTATTAAAAAACATATAATATTGTTAAAATAATGCAAAAAAAGTATATATTTGTCAAGATTTATAGATCTTGGAAATTAAAACTATTGAAATTAAAGGCAATTGATTTGCAAGTAAATATTTCTACAAACGGCAAAATTTTTGTCATTAAATCTTGAATATAGAAAAACTATATGATATTCTATGTATAGATTAGCAAAATAAGGTTGTTCACAAGTTCGTGAATAGCCTTTTGTTTTATAAGGAGAAATTATGGATAAATGGGAAAAAGAAATGATTGAGCGAAATCGAAAAAATGCTTTGGATATAGAACAAAACAACAACGAGATTTTAAAAATCCCTGATTATTTAACAGATAAAGAAAAGAAAGCTTATGAAGAAATTGTTAATTCTTTAAAAGAAAGTATAAAGTATAGGCTTTCTCATTCAGATACTGAATTAATTTGGCAATATTGTCAAATTAAAATTATGAGAGATAGGGCGTGGAGAGAATACAACAAAAACCCAGAAAGATATATAAGAATTGTGACTGGAATTTGTAGTGACGGGAAAACTCCTAAGGTTATGGTCAAAGAAAATGAACATTACAAAACTTTGATTGATTGCAATAAACAACTTGAAAAAATTTTAAAAGATTTAAGGCTCACACCAGAAGCAAGGAGAAAAAGATAATGGAAGATTTAAAAATTGAATATATTGAAATTGAAAAATTAAATCACTATGCAAACAATTCAAAAATTCACACAAAAGAGCAAATTGAACATATTGCAAACTCTATTCAAGAATTTGGCTTTAACGACCCACTTGGTATTGCTGGAGAAGATAATATTGTTTTGGAAGGAAATGGTAGAGTTGAAGCAGCAAAAAAGTTAGGGTTAAGAACTTTGCCCTGTGTTAGGCTTGACCATCTTTCTAAAGAAGAACAAGAAGCGTATGTAATAGCACACAATGCCACAAATCTTGAAACTGGTTTTGATTTAGACATTCTAAATAAAGAGTTGAAACATTTAAAAAACTTTAAATTTCAAGATTTAGGGTTAGAAAAACAACTTTTAAATTTACAGAGGATAGATGATGAATTCTATAAGGCTTTTATAAAAGAAGAAACAAAAAAACTTGTAAGGAATGAATTTATTACAAGCGGTATCTATGATTTGCCTATAATCAAAAAACAAGAGATAGACTTAAACAAAGTTAAATTGATGAGCTATAGTAATACGAAATATCAAGATAATAGAAACAAATTAAAAACAATTCACTTCTTCATACATGACTATCGTTTTGAATATCTTTATTCAAACCCAATGTTTGTTGCTGAAAAATTAAAACAATATTATTGTTTGCTAAGTCCGGATTTTAGCCTTTATACGGATATGCCACTTCTTCTTCAAATGTATAACACGTTTAAAAATCGATGGTGTGGAGCATATTGGCAAAGTTTAGGACTAAAAGTCATTCCTACGATTTCTTGGAGTGAAGAACGAAGCTTTGATTTTTGTTTTGACGGAATAGAAAAAGGCAGTGTTGTTGCTATTTCCACCCACGGAAACAACAAATCAAAGGAAAAATTTTTAAAAGGATACAATAAAATGTTGGAAAAGATTGAACCAAGTGCTATAATATGTTATGGAAAACCATTCTCGGAAATGACAAAAGATAATTTGATTGTATTTCCTTACAAACATTGCGAAGGTAAGGAGATACGATTATGAGATTTTTATTACAATTATTTGGTGGAAGAGGTGCTGGGAGCGGGAAAATATATTTAAATTATGGTAGACAAGGAAAACATTGGGAATGGCATAACAATTATCAACAAGGGAAAAGTAAAATCACAATTGATCCTAACCATTTGCAAGAATTAGTTAATAAGTTCAAAGGTGAAAAACATGGACAAAGAGAGATTATTGATTTTGGAGAGATTATTGGGCAGTGGTTTAGGGAAAGAGATGGAAAATATTATGATACAACAAGAGGTACTATTCATTGGGGGAAAGATGGAGGGTATCATGTAGTGCCTGCACCTCCTATTGATTGGGAATCTTAAAAAGGAGAATATTATGAGATTAGACGAAAAAGGTATATGGTTAAATGATAATGAAGAGCCAATTAAATGGTGGAATCCATATGAAGGAGACATAATTGGACCTTATATTAAGTTTTTGGGAGATTTGGGGAAATGGCCTAAATATCAAAAACTTGAATTTAAGAATGGGACAATTTTATTTGTTGAGTTCAAGGGATATGGGGATTCGGACAATGATTTAGAAATGGATGACCCTAAATATGAAGAATTTCACGAGTTCTATTTTAAAATATTAAAAATAAAAAATAAACCGAAAAGTTCTAAATGGAAGAAAAACCAAGACATATATTTAAATTATCATCAATTTCCTATTAAATGGGAAAGGCTGTCAGATGTTAAATAAAGGGAATTAAAAATGACAGCTAAAAAATTTTTGGATAAAAAGCTGAATTTGATAAAAAACATTCTACAATCAATTTTATAATAGAATATTGTGAATGGCAGTTAGAGGAATTATCTGAAACTAAAAATAAAGGTTATGAACTTATTTTCTATAATGTTATAAATATTTCAAATGAAAAATTTTTTAAATTGCACGATGAGTTTATTTTAGTTTAAAGATAAATAAAACAAAAGTTTATATCGGTTGGATATTTAGATTTAAGTTTTAATATAAAGATTTCAAGGTGAAAGATTTTTAAAAATTAAATAAGTTTTTTGCGTTTTTCGTCAAAAAAATTGAAATCTTATATTTTTGTGTTAAAATCATCATATGAGTGTGATATATAGACCAAAAGGAATGGCAAGAGAATATAGTCCGTATGCGCTAAATATTTACATAGGTTGCAGTCATAGATGCAAATATTGTTATGCACCACACACATTGCAAAGGCGTGGTGAAGATTACTTTGGAAAGCCTGAATCAAGAAAGAATATTTTGACCGAACTTGAAAAAGATTTAAAGAAAAATGTTTACATCGAGC
>CALWJU010000030.1 GCA_944381105.1 uncultured Clostridia bacterium
TAGGAACTCTTCGCATATCATACCCAAAAACTCCTCTTTTTGCGTCAAGAAGAATAGATATGGCTTTGTCGTGATATTTGTAGCCATCTTCAATAGCCCTTCTTGCATAACTTTGTAATGTTTGTATGAGATATTTTTTTACAAGTCTACTTTGATTTGGCATAGGAAAATTCTCATTTGTAATTCTCAGGTCCGCAAGCAAGCCGATATAATCAACTGCTGTGCCTTGATAACCAACATCTAAACAGCGTATAATAACGCTTTTTACATAAGTTTGTAAAAATCTTATGGCTTTTTCATCCAATTTTTCATTTTTTAAAACATCACGCAAAATTTCTGCATTCTTATCCAAGATGGCTTTTTCCCTTTTTGCGTCACCTTCAAGTTCTTGTAGTTTATCTTCTTCTAAAATCCTCAAATAGTTGTCATAAATCAATGTGTTAGTGTATGGATTTACTTTTTCTAGACCTCTCATTTGTAGCTCGGTTATAAATCCAATTTTAGCAGGATTTTCCACAACTTTTAATAAACTTTTTACTTCTTCTCTATTCATTTTTATTTTCTCCTTTTATAATTTTATTTCTTCATCCAAAATTGAATAGTTTGCAACATCGTGACGAGAATGAAAATTGTTTTCGCCTGCCTTACGGGCTATTCCTTCAAATGTCATTCCACATCTTTTCATAACTGCTCCACTTTTTGTATTTGCAACATCATGGATGGCTCTGATTCGTTTTGCAAGATTGTTTCTTTTTATATATTTAAAAGAGGCTTTTAAACATTCAGTCATATACCCCTTGCCTTGATAGTTTTTGTTGAGTGTATAACCAACCGAAACAATTCCTCCCGCTTTTAGTGAGTGCAGACTTAAATTGATTGAACCAATAACTTTTTTAGCACCTTTTAGTTCAATTGCAAAATCTCCAAGTTTATCATTCTCTTTGTATTTTTCTATCAAATATTTAATTCTTTCTTTTGCTTCCTTTTTTGTTTTATAAGTTGGGAAAACTAAAAATTTTGTAACCTCTTCATCGCTTGCATATTCAAACAAATCCAAATAATCTTTGCTTTCCCATTCTCTCACAATTAACCTTTCGGTTTCATACTTAATTTTCATTATTTTACTCCCTTATAATTCAATTTCATAATAGTCTTCTGACATCAGACTATCTTTATGGTCGATAAGCATGCCACCATTCTTGATTATTGTTTTCTTTGAACCAATGTTCTCTGAATAGCAACCAAGTCTCACGAATTTCATATTTTTTTTACGACAAATATCCAATACCAATTTTAAGCCTTGTGTAGCATAACCTTTTCGTCTCTCACTTGGGCGTATGCCATAACCAATGTGTCCAGCAAAATTGTCATCAAGCGCTTTTGTTAAATTTAGTCTTAAATTATATGTTCCAACAAGCCTTTCGTCGCTTTTTCTTTTGAGCATATATGTTAAACTTGGAGGACGATCCTCTTGATTATAGCTAGCAAATTTTAAGTTCTTTTGCTTTTGCAATTTCTCATATAATTCTAGAAAAGTTTTACAAGAAGTTGCTCCGCTTAAACCATTGATAACGCTTCCGTTTCTTACAAATTCATTTATATAATCCACAACATCTTTTTCATCTTTCAGTTCAATTTCTTTTAAATATAATTCTTCCATTTTTAACTCCTTATTTTGTAATTGCCCACATATCACAATCTATTAGAACATTATCTCTATTTGGATTGTATTTTAATAATGTGCCCTCGTGTTTCATACCAACTTTTTCCATAACTCTGCCGCTTTTTTTGTTTGCAACATCGTGAATAGCTTGCACTCTTTCATATCCAACATTAAAAAGGTATTTAACAACTTCTCTTGCGGCCTCTGGCATAATACCTTTACCCCAATATTCTTCGCCAATAACCCAACCAAGTTCCGCACGTTGTTTTCTTTCTATACTTTCAACAACGTCTATGCTCCCAATAACTTGTCCGTTTTCTTTCCAAACAATTGCCCACTTGTAAGTATCAGGTTTTTCATAATCCGGCAAAACAATTTGAGAAAGGTATTGTTGCGTATCTTCAAGTGTTTTGTGTGGATACCAAGTCAAATATTCAGTGACAAGGGCATGGCTCGTATAGTTGTTGAACATATCTTTTGCGTCTGTCAACTTAAATCTTCTTAAAATCAATCGTTCTGTTTCAATAGTCTTAGTTCCTATATGTTCCATAATTTCCTCCTAATTTATAATAATTAAAGGCAATATCATTTCTCTTTTTGTGAGAGCTGTGTGGTGGCCTTTAAATCTTGGCATAAGTTCATTGATAAGAACTTGCGTGTGATTATTTTTTACAATTGCAATATAGTCGCCAAGTATTTTTGCTTGTTCTGTTTTGGGTCCAAAATAATTATTTTTAATCATATCATCGACTTTAAACAATTTAAGCTCCTTATATTTCTTTATTTCTTGCTTAAATTTATCTTCCATATTTGTTTTAATTTTAAATGCAACAGCACGGGCTTCCAAATATGCAGGTTTTTCAAGCGTGCTTAAAAGTTCTTTGTCATTATAAAGTTCAATATAATCAGTTATGTCTGTTTGTCCGTGGTCGCAGGTTATAATGATTAAAGTGTCTTTGTGTGAAATTGAAAATTTTTCAAACGCTTCATTGTAATATTCAATTATTTCTTTTGTTTCTTTGCTTTTTACACCGTAAATATGTTCAGTGTGATCTGGCTCGCCTTCTGGATTGCCAGCATAAACATATACAAATTGTTTACCAGGTTTTCCGCAAATTTCATTAAGCAATTTAAACATTTCTTCCTTTTTCTCATAAGGATAGTTATTTTTTGCGTGTTTTACATAGAATGGCATAACTGCATTAACATTATAGTCGCTATTTGATTTGTCAAAATAATAATTAAAACCAAATTTTTTATCTATAACCTTTGTGTCAATTTTTTCTCCGGTGTTGCTATCCCTGCCAATATACACATCAACATTTCTATCAAGTTCTTCAATATATAAACTCCAACCAAACATTCCGTGTTCCATTGGATATTTTGCTGTATATAAAGTGGTGGTTGCATTTGTTGTCGTGGCAGGGAATACTGATGTTATCGTTTTTTTAATATTCTTTCTTAAAAAACTGTTTCTATCAAGGTTTTGCTTAATTGAATAAATACCAAAACCGTCCATGCAAACAAAAACAACATTCTTATAATCTTTTTTTAATTTTTTCTGTAAAAGAGATATTTTAGGGATATCATTTTTATTACCTAAAAATTCACTTAATGTAGCACTAACATTTAATATACTATTTTTCCAATTTGGTTTTATCATTTTCTTTTCTCCTTTTAATTTATTATATCAAACTCCCCCTCCCAGTCAATAGAAAAGGAAGAATTTTAACAAAAAAAGCACCAATCTTTTTGCGATTGGTGCTTATATTCCTGCTATTTTTATATATCTTCTTTATACTTCGATCTAACTAAATTATGTTTTGTCTTTCATTTATTAGATTTTTTTATAAATGTCTTGATATATATTTAGACAATCATATTGGCACCAATGCAAAAATAATATCCGCAATCAAACGCTGATACGCTGTGATTTTTAATTTGCATAGGTGTCAAAATTCTCATCATTTGCTCCTTTACTAACCAAAGTATAGCATAAACAAAATCAAATTGCAATACAAAATTGTAAAAATTTTATATTTTATTGTAACACTGTTAAAATTTAGTAAATTTTCTATATTGAAAAGTAAGGTTAATCCAAGGTATCCAAGTTGTTTTATCATCACATTCAGTCGTATAAAAAACTATAACTTTCATTTTTGCTCCCATAAGTTTCAATTTTATACTATTATTTTACAATTTTATGTTGCTCAGGTGTCCAAGCAAATGAGCAAGTCAAAAAAGAATCAAAGATAAAATAAAATTTTAGGTAAATAAAAATGAAGACTTCAACCTTCATTTTTGGTTATATTGTTTTTGTAAACATTATCTTTTTTATTGTTCATTGTGGTCTAAGTCGACATAATGAGAAGTTGTCTCTATATCAAATGTTCTTTGACTGCATATATTTGACTTATCTCTTGTTTCAGCAATTTCCTCTGGCAATACAAAGTGAATATTTGTCAAGATTATATCACGACAACAATTGCCGTCATGAGAAAAGGCAAATTCTTTGTGTCCTTTGATTACTCTGTTGCCTCCGGTGGTCTCATAAAGTCTAATACCTAAGGCTACTTGTTTGCAAGGACAAACGTTCTTAACCGTGGTACGCAAAGTCAAATAGCGACCAACTCCTGAAAGATTAAGAGATTCAAGAACTACACTTTTGCTATTTTCGCATCTGTCGAATGTTATGCTGTGAGTAACAATATCGTTTACGTCAATAACCGTTGAACAGTTAACATTTTTTTCTTTTTCGCTCATATTAACCTCCATTTACATGATATTCACAGGAAAAATAAAAGTGAAAGTTTGAATAAGTGAAATTTAACAAATATGAGAAAGTATTATTTGGAGGACGCTACCAGTATTTTAGTCCACTTATATTAAATTTGACTCAATTTACTTGAATTTAGGCAAATAAAATGTTACAATGTAAACAAATGAGGTATAAAAAATGACAAAGTTTATAAATGAAGAAAATTTAAAATTGTTGAATGAAATTATAAATTCTCAAAGATTTCAAGCAATTGGCGAACATAATTCTATCATAAAGCAAATAAAAGGAATAATATCAAACACTAAACCGAATCCAGAAAAATTATTTATAGCCGAAGGGATATGGGCGTCGCAGAAAATATTAGAAACAGGAACAAAAATACAAAGTCTTGTCATATGTCCTGAATATATCTATACTAATGAGGCGGTCATGATTGTTGAAAAATTATCAACACTTACTGACAACCTTTTTATTGTTTCCGCAAAAACTTTTGATAAAATTTCAGAAAGAGATAAGCCAGACGGCATCCTTTCTGTTGCTTATCTTCCTAGATACAATATTGATAATTTTAAAATAAATAAAAAAAGTATTGTTTTGATATTAGATGGTATTGAAATTCCGGGTAATATTGGTACAATGTTAAGAGTTTGCGACGGAGCAGGAGTTGATGGAGTATTTATTTGCAATCGTAAAGCAAGACTAACTCACCCTAAATTAATAAAAGGAAGTTTGGGCGCAGTACTAACAGTACCTATGATTGAATTTGAAGATGTAAAAGAATGCTATGAATTTCTCTATAAAAATAAATTTAAAACATATCTTGCAGATACGAGAGCGGAGAAAAATTATTTTGAAGAGGTATATCCGGACAGAACGGCTTTCGTTATGGGCAGTGAGAGATATGGTATTTCTCGTGAATGGTACAATTATGATTGTGGATTAATCTCCATACCAATGCTTGGCAAGTGTGATTCATTAAATGTTGGAGTTGCTGCGACTGTGCTTATATATGATGCCACAATGAAAATTAAATTAGAGGCAAAGCATAATTAAACTTGGTTCTTTCAAGCAATGTAGATAGAAAAACGCTGTTAGTTAATATGTACAATAGTGAAAATTGATAATAATCAAATAATAAAAAAAGGCCGAAATTATAGAAAATTTACAGTCTTATAAAAGAATTTTTCGTTTGTAACATAAATTTAACATTTTAAAAATTTGTTTTGTCGCTTTCTGTGGATATAATTTTTAATTAATTATTTAATTTTGATAAAATATTGTCAATATCTTCATCGAATAGCATAGTTTTTTCTTTTATTGCTGTGGGGCAGGTTGCGTAATCTTTTTTTATGCGTATTAATGTCGTGTTATTGTTAAGATAAGTCATCTGCTCAAAAGGGTATCTAATTATTGCAGGAGTGTTATAACCTACGCCGATTTCAAGTAAAACAAGATTTTTATCTTTTGCTTTTTTAAGGAACTCTTTATAAAGCCTTGCGTGTTCGTACCAGCCATCATCTTGTACAAAACTGTCATCTGAACGCAAATTCATTTCCATAGGGCTATTACAAATAGGACATTTAGGTAAAAGTTTGGATGGATAACAATGATTACAGGCATAATAATTGATAATATGAAAAGAATAGTTTTATGGAATATGTTAAAGGGAAACCTTATTTCTGTTATTGTGATGGGAAAATTAAACAGTACAGATATTTAGATAAGGATATTAAATGTGAAATTTTGATAATAGGTGGAGGTATTGATGGGGCAATTGCCAATTATTATCTCTCAAAAGATTTTAATGTTGTTCTTGTGGATAAAGGTAGACTTGGCATGTCATGCACAGCGTGTGCGACTGCCTTGCTTGAATATCAACTGGATGACTTTGCGGAAGATTTATTAAAGCATATGACAGAGGGTGAAATTGTTTTAGCCTATAAAATGGGAATAGACGCAAAAGGAAAAATAAATAATTTTATAAAAACACAAGGAAATTACTGCAATTTCGCTTTGCGACCAACATTTTTATATACAAATTCTTTCTTTTCAATTAAAAGTATCAAAAAAGAATATGAATTTAGAATAAAAAATGGTTTTAACTGCAAAATTTTTGACAGCAACAATAGTCCGTTTACATTTCCTTTAAAGTGTGGAATATATGCTGAAAATGGTGGCGGTGAATTTAACCCTTATTTATTTACTAAACAAATGATAGAAAATTCAAAAAATCAAAATAGTATTTTTGAAAATACAAACATAGTGCAACTAATTAAAAATGACCATGGCTATATTGCGGTTGCAAATTTTGGCGAGAAAATATATTGTGAAAAGGTAATAATTGCTACTGGATTTAACTGGGAAGTTCTTGGCATAGATGACCTTTGTGAAAGGTTTATAACTTATTCCATTGTAACAAGTCCTTTAAAGGACTTCACATGGTTCAACAAAGCACTTATCCATGATGTAGAGTCTCCTTATCACTATTTAAGGACTCTGCCAGACGGACGCATTATTTATGGTGGAGAGGATACGATTTTTAAAGAAAAACCTATTAATGAAAATGTATCCAATAAAAAGTATGATAAACTAGAAAAAGACTTGTTCAGACTTTTTCCTGAGATTGAAGGGGAGACTAAAATTGAGTATAAATTTTGTGGATGTTTTGGGAGTACTCCAAACAATTTAGGGCTTATTGGCGAGAGTAAGATAGATGATGATATATTGCTATTTATTAGTTGTGGAGCAAATGGCATAATAAATGCGATGGCAGGGGTAGATGTGATAAAAGATATATTATTAAGGAAAAACAACCCGCTTATACCATTATTTTCACCTTAAAGGGTATGATTTTGAGATAACTAAGCGTAACTACAAATGCTTAATCGAATATAAGAAAACCCCAGATGTTTTGTCTGGGGTTTTGGATGCTTTATAATTCTATTTGAGAATCATTGTAATATTTAATTGAATTATCAGTACTATCATATATAGCAAATTCATATTCTATTTCAAGTGAGTCGTTTGTTTCAATCAAGAAATAGGTGTGGTCTTGATTTTCTAAAAGATGTCCATATGTTGCATCTTCGTTTGAAAGTTTTGAAGCGTAATAGTCAAACATGTCGCCGTTTTGGTCGGAGGTTGAGAGTGCTTGTTCTTTTGTTGCACCCCAAAATATACAAGCCATTTCAGGATTTTGTATACTGTTAAATGTTGAGGAAGTATATCCACTCATGTATATGTCTGGGAAGAAGAATAAAATTAATTCTGCATTTATCGTAGATTCAATATCAATAAGTCCAAGTTCTTCGAGTTGCTCTGCTTTCTCAGGGTACATTTCTGTTGGAGAATTTGGATGTCCTTTATAGTAATAAACAAACTCATCTCCATAAAGAAGTTTAGTGATTTCTGTATATGTTTCAAAGTCTTGTTCAATAGACAGCCATGTTCCTAACAACATCATAACCTTTTTGTCGTTAGACATTGCTTCTTTAAACATATCGTCATTAAATTTATAGAGTAATTTTAATTGAGATACTTTGTTTTCATCATCTTGAATAGACGTTAAAAGTGTATTTATGCCTACCTCTTTGAGTCCTTTGCCATATTGCGTTCCATTTGTTGTGTCAATAACATAATTTTTAACAAAATCTGTGGTATCATTATCGATTAAAATGTGTTCGGTTCTAAGTCGTGGAAATACCCAATTTACATTGTCCTCTTCGTGAGCGATTACAAGTAGATATGGTCTAAGGTCTTGACCATTAATATTAAAGCCAGAATCCCAACTATAATATCCTCTATCTTCTACTTGTGATTTTGTCTCACGATAGTCTTCTGCCATTTGCTGATATTTCTCTGTTGCATTTTCAACGTTGAATACATTATTAATTTGAGCATAGGAGAATGCTCCGTCAGAGAGATACGTGCATGTGGCTCTATCTAAGATATTGTTTGCAACTACCATGTGCATAAATTGGTCTGTATCATAATCATTTAAATAAAGATTAAATCTTGATTCTTTATTTATAGACGCAAGTTCTTTTATGTATTCATTTGTCTTATTATACATAAGATTTCTATTAACGTTAGGCGTTGTTATCTCCTCTTCTGTTGCTGTCGGCAAAGGATAAACATTTTCAGGGAGATTATCCCAATTCCAAGCACCGCTTCTGTCAAGCCATACAAATGTTGGATATTGATTTATATCATCGCCTTGTAAAATTTGCAATGTGAAAAGTAAAACAGGCATAGAACCAGAGAGTGGCGCAATATTGTACTCGCTAGCAGAAACGCAAATTTCACTTGTTTTAGTCGATCTACTTCCATCATTATTTAAAATATTGACAGTAATAGTTTGTCGTCCATAAAAAGCATCTATTTGAGTAGTTTTTTGATTCAATTCTTCCTCATCGGTTATTATTGTATTTGAGATTTCATCATTGCCATGATATACAACAATTTCAATCTCTTTTACGTTTGGCTCATTTGAAAAGTCAATTTCAATTTTTTGTTCTTCGCCTACCTGACTCATTGTAACGTTGGCAGTCTCTTCATTACACCCAATAAATATTAATGGTGCGCCACAGCAAACAAGAAGCAAAGAAAAAAGTAAAAATTTTTTCATAATCCCTCCTAGATATACTTTAATATAACACACATGTGTGTAAAAATCAACTAAATAAAAAGATTTTTTTTTAAAACTTAAATTTTTAAAATTTTTCTATTAATTTTAAGCAATATGGAAATTTAGTATTAATGTTATTAAATTAATTTGCAAAATCAAGCAATAATTGTTAAACTAATACTATGATTATATGCAATATAGATTTTGGCAATGGATTGTTGCTAGCACCTATGGCAGGTGTGAGTGATGTGGGTTTTAGAGAAGTGTGCTCTATGCTAGGGGCGGATGCTACTTATAGCGAGATGCTTTCTGCACGGGCAATGCTTTATAATTCTAAGAAAACCGAACTAATGACTATTATCTCTCCTCATGAAAAAATTAAAATTGGACAAATTTTTGGACATGAAAGCGAAGTCCTCGCAAAAGCGGTTAAAAATCCAATCCTTGCAAAGTACGATATATTAGATATCAATATGGGATGTCCTGCTCCTAAGATTGTAAAAAACGGAGAGGGCAGTGCGCTTATGAAAGATATTAAACTTGCAAGTCAAATAATAAGCGAATGTGTTAAAAATGCAAGTGTCCCTGTATCAGTCAAGTTTAGATTGGGTTTTGATAAAGATATAAGTTTAGATTTTGGTAGAATGTGTGAGGATGCAGGAGCAAGTTTTGTAACTCTCCATGCTAGAACTAGCGTTCAAGGATATAGTGGTAAGGCGGATTATGAGGCAATAGCCAAATTAAAAGCAAATCTTAAAATACCTGTCGTTGGAAATGGAGATGTGGTTGACGAGATAAGTTATTCAAAGATGAAACAAACGGGTGTAGATGCTGTTATGATAGGACGTGGTGCACAGGGTAGACCTTGGATTTTTAAAGAGGTGTTAGGAAAGGAGTTTACAGGCAATAAATATGATATTATTCATCGTCATGTGGATGTTTTACGTAAATATTATGATGAAAAATGGTTGACGCTATATTTAAGAAAACATTTCTTGTGGTATAGTTCAGGAACAGAAAACTCTTCAAAATATAGACTTGAACTTGCGACTAGTCCATCAATTGAAAGAAGTTTAGATTTACTAAAAGAATTATTTAAAAAATAATATATGTTAAAAATATTGCAAATGAATCCCTTATTTTCAATAAAAATAATTTTAGTCATTTGTTTTGATTTCTTTTTCAAAAGGTGTAAAATAAAAAAAAGAGGTGTCTATGAAACGAACAATAAGAGAATTAGTAAACCTTAAAGGAAAAGTTGTTCTTTTGCGTGTAGATTTTAACGTTCCACTTGATGAAGGTGGAAAGATACTTGATGCGACAAGGATAAAAAATGAACTACCGACAATACGTTATCTAATTAGTAAAGGAGCAAAGGTTGTTATTCTATCACATCTAGGAAGGCCTGATGGTTATGATGTAAGAAAAAGTTTGTGGCCTATTTCAATTTACCTTTCAAGAGTGCTACCTTGTAGCGTGTCTTTTTCTAGCACGGTACTAGGAGAGGAAACTCGTGAGAGAATAAAAATGTTAAAAGATGGCAATGTGCTTTTGCTCGAAAATGTACGTTTTTACAAGCAGGAAGAAGAGTGTGATATGAAATTCGCAAGAGAGATTGCCTCAATGGGCGATATATTTGTCAATGACGCTTTTGGTACTGCACATAGAAAACATGCTACCACCTATGGTTTAGGTAGATTAATGCCAAACGCCATTGGTTTTTTGATGGAAAAAGAGCTTAATAATTTAAATAAAATATTAGAAGAGCCAAAAAGACCTTTTGTGGTAGTTCTGGGCGGTGCAAAAGTAGAAACAAAGATAAAGATTTTAGAACGTTTTGTTGAAAAAGCGGATACAATTTTGATTGGCGGAGCAATGGCGTACACTTTTTTAAAAGCATTAGGGCGAGATGTAGGATTATCAAAAGTTCAAGACGACTATTTAGAGGTTGCACAAAATATACTTGAAAAAGCGAAAGAACTCGGCAAAAAAATATTATTGCCAATCGATCATGTATGCTTAAAAGGAAGAGATCCTCATCCTGTTGAGGTTACCACTCTTAAAGGAGATTTGGTAGGATATGATATTGGTTCAAGAACTATACGATACTTTGCACGAGAACTTGATAAAGCAGGAGAAATTTTCTGGAATGGTCCACTCGGCATGTATGAAAATGCTAATTTTAGAATAGGAACAAGAAGCATAGCCGAAATAATAGCCGAGTCGAAGGCACATAAGTCGGCTGGTGGCGGAGATACAATCGCAATGATAAATCTATTTAATTTAGGTAAAAAATTTGATTATCTTTCAACAGGTGGCGGTGCTACACTTGAATATCTTGAAGAGGGCAGTCTGCCTGCAATCGAAGTAATACAAGAAAAAATTTATTAAGATTGCTAAAAGTGAGGTTAGAATGAAAATATTAATTGCAAATTTCAAAATGAATATGACTCCCAGTCAATCAAAAGATTATCTAATCAACTTTCTTTCACGTTATGAAAGTGGAAAGGTTGATCTTACACTGTGCATGCCTTATACTTCATTGTATATAGAAAAATTTCTTTGTGTAAATAGAGGGGTGAAAGTTGGGGCTCAAAACATTGCTGATGAAGAGGATGGCCATAACACAGGCGAAATTAGTGGGAAAATGCTTAAAGATAGCGGAGTGGAGTATGTCATTGTTGGGCACAACGAGAGACGAAAAAAGTTTAAAGAAGATGGTAAATCGATAAATAAAAAGATTAAAATAGCTTTAAAAAACCGACTGGGCGTTGTTTTATGTGTCGGCGAAAGTTTGATTGAGCGAAACACCTTAAAAACTTATGAGGTTTTAAAAGAACAATTGAAAAGTGCGTTGAAGGGACTATACGAAAACGAACTAGAAAAAATCATAGTTGCATATGAACCTATTTGGGCAGTTGGAACAGGACAGACGCCACAACCAAAAGAGATTGAGGACGCAGTAAAAGAAATAAGAAAAGTTATATCTGATGATTTTTCTGAAATTTCGTCAAAAAATATATGTGTGGTTTATGGCGGAAGCGTGGATAGTAAAAATATAAGACAGTTTAAAAATTGCAAGGACTTGGATGGTTTTTTAGTCGGTCAAGCCTGCCTCGAACCAAGCGAATTATTGAAAATTATCGCTTACATGTAAATATTGTAAAAGATATAGATATATAGGGTGTATAGAAATAATTAAAATATATAGATCATAAATTATTCCAAGGAGAAAATATGGAAAAATTCGTTAAATTTATGGATGATTTACCTATAATTGTTAAAATCATTTTGGCACTGCCTATGATAGACATAATATGGGTGGTTTATAGAATAATTAAATCGGCAACAAAAGATTCAACCTTTGGCATTGTGCTCGGGATAATCTTTGTAATCATAGGTATACCTTTTCTATGGCTTGTCGATATAATTACAATTTTAGTAACCGGTAAGGTGTTATGGGTTGACTAATATATAATTTGCGAATTTTTGAAAACAAAAATGAAGATAGTAGTTTTGTGATTTGCCAAAATAGTGGCGTCTCTTATTATACTACCTTTTTTTATTCATTTTAAATTACAAAAATTAATTTTTTATTTTTTAAAAAAAATATTCTGTTTGCTTGACAAATTCATCGGGGGGGGATAAAATCAAGTTGTAATAAAATTAATAATTTTTTATTTTATTGCAGATATTAAATATAGAATGTAATAAAAATAATAAATTTTTACTTTATTGCAGATATTAAACAAAAGGAGAAATAAAAATGAGTAAAGCATTAAAAATAACTTTCATTGTAATTGCTTCTATACTTGTTCTACTTGCACTCGGTCTTGGCTTAGGACTAG
>CALWJU010000031.1 GCA_944381105.1 uncultured Clostridia bacterium
GACAAGCCTTAACCTTAGTCCACTCGACACCGATCTTGTAACAAATATGAGTTATATGTTCTCAGGTTGCAGTGGACTTTCTAGTTTAGATTTGACTCCACTTAACACCTCTCGTGTAACAAATATGGCTGGAATGTTTCAAAATTGCAGTGGACTAATTGAACTTGACTTTACTCAACTTGTTAATTTTGACACCTCTCTTGTAACAGATATGCGGAGAATGTTTGAGGGATGCATTAGTCTTACTGAACTTGATTTGTCTTGTTTTAATACAAGCAATGTTACTAACATGTCCTATATGTTTCAAAATTGTTCTAGTATTGAAAGATTAATAGTACCTTTTAATACCTCACGTGTTACCACTATGCTGTATATGTTTGGAGGTTGCTCTTCTTTAACAAACTTAAATCTAAGCACTTTTGACACTTCAAATGTAACAACAATGCAAAATATGTTTTCTAGTTGTGATAATTTAGTACAACTTGATATTTCAAATTTTAATACACAAAATGTAACTACAATGTATGATATGTTTGCAGACTGCTCTGCATTGACTGAACTTGACCTTTCTAGTTTTAATACTATAAATCTTACAAACACTTATCATATGTTTTGGCGTTGTTCTTCACTTACTACAATATACATTTCAGAATATGATGAAATTGTAGGTACAGGTTGGACAATGGAAAATGTAACAATTTCTACGGACATGTTTAGAAATTGCTCGCAACTTTCTAATTACAATGGTACAAATGATGGAACATATGCTTTTGCTGGATACAGTGAGGAACTTGGTGCTTATGGATATTTGACAATTAAAAACTAATTTAAAAGACCTTTATGTGAAAATTATTTTTTGAATATTACCACACTTAAAGGTCTTTTTTTTGTTGGGTAAATATTTATTCTAAGTACGGTACAAAAATTTTAATTTTTGTTATCTATTATCTCTGCAATTTTATCATTATCTACAATAAACTCATACAAAACTTGCTCTTTTTCAGAAATAGCAAAGCATGTCTTATAATCTATCATATAAAAATACTCAATATTGCCAAAATAATTTTTTATATCCTCTTCACTGATTTTTTCAAGCAATTTTGGGCTTAGCAATTTATTAAATTGACTTGTATCTCCACATTTTACTGCACTCATAAATCTATAAGGTAAAAGTTCGTTAGGATAAGACTGTTCAGATAAGATATGTGATTTATTTTTTATTTTTAGACCGTCATTATCAACATAATATTCTTCATCTATTTTTTCATAAAATGATGAAACTCGTGATACCATAAATCCTTTGTCAAGTAATTTAATGTCTTTACCCTTAAATTGCTTTGCTTTATTTGTTTTTACATTGTAAGCAATCAATGTGCTATTGTCTAAATTTTCAATTAAACAATAATCAATAAAAGAAAAATTCCCACATGTTATTTTTTTTGGAGTAGCAGTAAGGGATATTATTTTTTTATGTTTACCAGTTGAAAAGGTAACAGATTGCGAAGAAATTTCAATTGTGCTAGAAGTATTATTGTTTTTGAAATTATATATATCAATATTTTGACTGTATAGTCCATCTAACAAAAATACAAGATACTTGTCATTTCTTTCTAGAATTGTATAAAATTGATTTTCATTATTTTTCATGTCAATTGCAAATGAATAACGCTTTGTTTTGCCGATGGGATACACATAAATTACATCTACACCATTTATAATCAAATGTTGGTTTTGATCAAGGAAATCTTCTTGGTTATTGTATTTTACTATACAATCATATGGAGAATATATTACTAAACTTTTCATAGAATAAATTATGTAAATGGTCTTTTAAATAACACTAATTTTTAAATTTCTTTTTTAATATGAAAAATTATTGTATAAAATCATTATTCATTGTCAAAAAAAATTATCAAGGAGATGAAAATATGAAAAATGGATTATGGGAAAATAAAGAGGTTAAAGACCTTTTTGATTCTATTGAAAGAATAAAAAGAGAGGGACAGCCACTCAGAAAAGCATTTATGGAACATGCAAGAAAATATAGCAGACAACCTAACAGTGTTCGTAATTACTATTATCACGAAATAGACAATTTAGAAGAAGATAAAGTAAGACTAAAAAATCTTGGAATAGACCTTGATAAACATAAGAAAAACTCAATTCAGTACTTTTCAAAGGAAGAAGAGGAAAAACTGATGTTAAAAATAGACAAATTAGTCAATGAAGGGTATTCGGTGAGAAAGGCGTGTTTGACATTATCAAATGGAGATGTCAATCAAATGTTACGCTTCCAAAACAAATATAGAAATTTTAAATCTAAACAAAAGCCAATTAAAACTGATAATATAATAAAATTTTCGAAGAAGAAAGATAAGATAAGTGATGCAGAGTTGCAAGCACTCTTTATGGGGCTTGTAAGGCTTGTTAAAAGAAGTGCAACAGACGAGGTAAACGAACAAGTAAAAAACACCATGGAAAGAGCAAATCAAGAACTAAGAAAAACCATAGTTGCATTAAATTCAAAAGAAAAGGAATACAAAGAACTAAAAGATGCTTTTATCAAAATAAAAGAGGAAAACTCAAAACTCGTAAAAGATATTTTTAAACTAAAATGTGATAAGGCAGGCAAATTACGTGAAAAATTTAATAAAAGCAACATGAGTGAAAATTAGAAAGAATGGACTTTATGTCCATTTTTTCTTTTTTTTTAATCCTATATGTGGTAAAATATAAGTATGAAACTTAGAACATATATAAATTCTACTATTTATGACGCTACAAAAGATATGGTTTCTGCCATTGACAATAGTGATATTCACATTGAACATATCATTATTGTCCCTGACAGATTTTCTTTGCAAATGGAAAAAATCACTTTAAATTTAATAAAAAAATCTCTTTTTAATGTTAAAGTTATGGGACTTACATCACTTGCAAATGAAGTTTTTTTGAGATTACATAGAAAGGTTGAGGTTCTTTCTTCGGCAGAGAGCCTTCTCTTGACGCAAAGAGCAATTGAAAATGTTAAAAAAGATTTTAAAACTTTTAGAAAATGTGGTATCAACTTTTGTTATGAGATAAATAAACTGATTTCACAAATAAAAAGTTGTCAACTTAAACCATTAGATTTAAATGATAAGGCTGATGGAATTAGTGGAGCTAAATATCATGACATCATGCTTATATACGATGAGTATCAAAAGTTATTAGGAAATAGACTTGACGCAAATGAAAGACTATCATTAATGATAAATGAAATAAAAGAAAACAATATTTTTAAAAACACAAAATTTTATTTTGCTCAATTTGATAGTTTTACAAAAGAGGGGTACAGTCTTATAAAAACTCTGATAGAGTGTGCAAAAGAAGTCAATGTGTCATTTGCTAATTCTATTAGCATAGGTAATGACTATATTTACGAAAAAGACATATTATATAAATTGACAGAAATATCTAAAAATTTAGGAATAGAAATTGACAGCATAGTGAAAAATTCACAATTTGACGCTCATAAAGATGGAATAATAAGGGGGGTATATAGTTATCAACCTGTATTAGTTGAAAATAATGGGTTTTATAGCAATATTTCGGCACAAAATATAAATAGTGAAGTAGAAGGGCTTGCTAAACTTGTATACTATTATACAACGAAGGGATATAATTACAGTGATATTTTGGTCGCTGTAAACGATTTAGGTCGTTATCATGACAAAATTGAGAGAGAATTTGATAATTATAACATTCCAAATTTCATTGATACATCGATTACAGCAGAGCAAACCTTGCTTGCTAGAACAATCATTGATATTTTGCAATATGTTAGTCATGGCTATCAATATCAAGACTTACAAAATCTATGCTCAAATATTTTAATTAATAAAAGTGAACTTATTGAAATTATTCAACACTACAATATTGACAATAAATTTAAATATAAAAAATATATTGCGAAGAATTTTGAATTTGATAATATTCTTGAAAAACTCGAAAATTGCACATGCGTAAATGAATTTAAATTTATTATAGATAACATGGTAGATTTATTAAGTGAAAGACTAGATATTGTTTTATGCAAAATGGAAGAAAGAGCCTACTTGAAAGAAAAATCAATAAACGAACAAATTAAGGACATTATAAAAGAAATTCTAAATTTAATTGAAAAATATTCTGTAAACGACATAAATTTAAGTGAATTTATTAAAACCTTTAAATTGTTGTTGTCATTTAAAGAAGTGTCAAGTGTGCCTACTTATGTTGATTCAGTAATGGTAGGTGATGCAACAGATTCTTATTTTGGTGATTGTAAAATTTTAATAATACTTGGTTGTCAAGGTCTTCCTAAGGTTAGTGGTGATAGTGGTATTCTTAATGATTATGATATCTCATTAAATTATATAAATAAAAAAATTGAGCCTACTATTCGCATGATAAATAGACGTAATAGATTTAAAATTTTTAATTTATTATCTCTACCAACAGAAAGATTGGTTTGCTTTACAAGGGCATTTGATGACGAAGGTAAGAAAGTTGAACAACCTGCATTTGTGGATAGTTTAAATAAAATTTTTAGTCAAAATACCATTAGAGCAGAGGATGTATTTACTTATAATGATCAAGCAATCGGAAACGGTTTTCTTATCAAGTTGGGATGTCGTAAAGTCTTTATCAATGAAAATTTTCATAATTTGACGGATGAAAGTGCCTTGGTGCTTGACATAAGAGATATAAAACGTTTAACAGGGAAAGAAAAACAGGAGAATATAAACTGTGCCCAAAGTTTATATTTTAATAAAAATAAAATTTTTGTTACTCAATTAGAACAATATTTTTCTTGTCCTTTTAAACATTTTATTACCTATGGATTAAAATTGAAAGAAAAAGAAACAGAAGAGTTTGACGCAAGAGATACAGGAAATATATGTCATGCAGGAGCAGAATTATTTGTTAAAGAACTTATAAGTAAAGATTTTAACAATTTGGATAGTATCAACATTGACGAATTTATAGAACAAAACTTTTATACAATTATCAGACAAGAAAATATAGAAGAGAAACTAAATGTTGTCAGTGAGAGAAACAGTCTGATAGCCTTTTTTAAACATCAACTCAATGTTCTGTTGAACGACATATTAAAAGAAATTAAATATTCTAGTTTTAGACCAAAATTACTAGAAAAACAATTAGATAGTATAACATTAGGCAATAAGTTTAAAGTCGAGATGTCTGGAAAGGCGGATAGAATAGATGAGTATGATAATTATTTTAGAATAATTGATTACAAAACAGGAAAAACAGGAAGCATTGTAAAAGAACTTTATTATGGAGAAAAATTACAGTTGTTTTTATATCAAAGGGTCGTCAAGAAAATGTTGAATAAAGATCCTGCTGGTGTTTTTTATTTTAATGCGAAATATGATTATGATAAGGCTGAACAAGACAAACACCTTTTATTAGGCCTGGCTGAAAATGACGAAGAGATATTATCATTATATGATAATGATTTAAGTGCTTCTAGTTCTATTATTTCACTTTATAAGAACAAAGATGGAATTATAAAGGGAAGCGCAGTGGCAAAAGAAAGATTAAGTGTATACGAAAATTATGCTTTCGCAATTGCAAATAAAGCGGTTGATGAGATTGAAAGTGGTTATATTTCGCCTAAACCACATGAAAGATCCTGCCAGTATTGTAAATATAATTCAATTTGTGGATTTGAAAACACTATGGGCAGGCGAAAATTAACAAAAGTCGATAGTTTTAAGGAAATAAAAGAAGATGAGTAATCCAACAAAAGAACAACAAAAAATTCTTGACAATGATAAGAAACGTTTAATTGTTTCTGCCTCTGCTGGAAGCGGAAAGACTTTTATTGTCGTAGAGTATATTATAAATCTAATTGTAAAACAAAAAATTCCTGTTTCTCGCCTTCTTGTCTTGACTTTCACAAAGGCAGCAGCAAACGAGATGAAAAACCGTCTTTTCAAGGCAATACTTAAAGAAAAAAGTATCCCTTTTTTACTTGAACAACTCGACGAGATTTCAATTAGTGATATTTGCACAATAGACGCATTTTGCGAAAAAATCATAAAACGATATATAAATAAATTGGACGTAGATGAAAATTTTAGAGTTTTAGACGAAAAAGAGAGTAAAAGCCTAAAATATTTGGCGTTCAATAGAGTTTTTGAAGAATACTCTCAAAAAGATATTTTTAATGAGATTTATTTTTCGTTTAAACACAATAAAAACGACATATTTGATTGTGTAGACTATTTGCAAAACTATTTTGATAGCCAAAGTGATGGAGAAAATTTAATAAACGAATATTTGGATAATTTTACAAACTATTTCGAAAATAGCCTGATTTACTTAAATTCGGTACTCAAAAGTATTATATATAGAGCACAGACAAAATTAAATGAAATTAGGAGAGAAGAGTTAAGTGAGCCATATCAAAAATTTTATGAACAATTGAGAAATATTTGCTCTATAAATTTGTATACTAATTTTTATGAAAATTGTAAAGTGATAAATTGTATCAGTTTTCCTATTGTGCCTAGAAATAAAACTGAAATGGTAGAAGAGAAAAAGAAACTCGTAGAGGCAAGAGATATATTAAAGGAAATGATAAATGTTACAGGCGACTTTAAGGACATAGACAGCGAAGACATTGAAAGTCTATACGAGGGAAAACTTGCAAAAGGAATTTTGCTATTAACAAAAGATTTTATGAAAAAGTATAACGAAATAAAACTCGGAGTTGATGGCTTAGATTTTTCAGATCTAGAAAAATTAACTAAAAAACTACTTTATGATAAAGAGGTTTTGGAAAGTTTGCAAAAAAATTATGACTATATATTTATTGATGAATACCAGGATACCAATGCTTTGCAAGAGACAATCATAAAACCTATTGCAGAGGACGGAAATTTTATTGCAGTTGGAGATATTAAACAGGGAATTTATGGTTTTAGAAATGCCAGCATGGAAATTATGCAAAAGGACATAGATGATTTCACATTAAGCAAAGATGGACAGGCGCTATTTTTAACAGGTAATTTTAGATCTGATAACAGGGTATTAAGTTTTGTTAATACCGTATTCAATAAGATTATGACAAGTGAAAGTGTAGGAATAGATTACAAAAAAAATCATGAGTTAAAAGGACTTGTTGAATTTAAAAAGTCGTCCCTTCCTTCAATAAGTTTAGATGTAATATTAAAAGAAGACTCAGAAAATTTTGTGCCTAAGAAAGTGTATAGTGTTAAAGATGATAATATAGATAATAGTTACAAATATAAAAAAGAGGTGATTACTCTTGCTCATAGGATAGAAGAATTACTACAAAATGAAATCTATGATGCAAAGCAAGAGAATTTTAGGAAGGTCAAACCAAACGATATTGCTGTGCTTTTTAGATCACGAGATAATGTAATGAAAGAAAGTGTTAGGTATTTACAAGAGAAAGGGTTTCCTGTTTTTGCAGATTTAAAGCAAGATTTGACAGAAGATAGTCAAGTGCTAATTATTTTAAGCCTTATTAAAATATCTTTAAACTTTAAGGACGATATTTCTTTAACAAGCGTTCTTTCTTCTTGGTTTGGTGGATACACTTATGAAGAATTATCACAATTAAGAGTTACAAATCCTAGTAAATCGTTTTGGGAAATAATAGAAGAAAATAATGACGAAAAACTTTTAAAATTTAAGGAACAACTAGAAGATTTTAAGTTTGACAGCCAAATATTAGGTTTAACCAAGGCGTTAAATAAGTTATTTAATAAAACAAATTATAACATGTATCTTAACAGCCTTAGTGATAAAAACACTAAGATATTTCATTTGCAAGAATTGTTTAAATTAATCGCACAAAACAATTTTGAATATAATTTGCCAGGACTTGTAAGTTATTTAGAAAACATTGATTCGTCAAGTGCGGTACTTTCCACATCTACAAATACTATTACTATAACAACAATTCATGCAACAAAAGGGCTTGAATATCCAATTGTTATACTTGCAGGATGTGGTGAAAAAATTAGCAAGGTGTATAGGAGACCTTATATTGTAACGTCAAAATTTGGACTAGGATGTTATTTATTCAATTATCAAGATAATTTAAGACTTGTTTCGCCTCCATTTCTGGCAGGTAAATATTATAAAAAAAAGCAAGAATTTGTTGATGAACTTATGATTTTATATGTGGCAATGACACGTGCACAAAATCATTTATATATTATAGGAACGACATCAAAGGAAAACATTTCAAAAGATAAAGAACTTGTAAGTTGTGAAAGTTATCTAGATTTTATCTCTTATTCACTAGGCAATAATTTTATAGAACAATTAATGACTCAACAGCAGATTTTGACAGAAAATTATAGATATTCCATTATAGATGAAGTGGAAGAGGTTGAAGAGCAAAATATAAAAGAGCAAGCAGATTTTAATTCAACAATTTCAAGTAAGATAGAAGATATAAAAAAATACATAGATTTTGCCTATCCAAATTCTAATATTTGTACAATAAACTATAAGAATTCAGTTTCGGGAATGTTAAATTTAGAAAATGACATTGCTCCAAATTTTGAGAATAAAAGTAAAACAACACGAGAGCAAGCCATAAAAAGAGGTAATGCATACCATCAAGCACTCAAACTATTAGAATTTGAAAAAATAAAGGATAAAGATTCTTTACATATAAATCTAAATGTAATCAAAGATATTTTAGAAGAAGGATATTTTGAATTGTTAGATGAAGATATTCTTTATAAAGATGTCATGCTTATAAAAAGTGTAGCAAAAGGACTTATACAAAAAGAACATGAGTTTATTATGAAAGCAAAATTAAGCGAAGTTCTCGAAATTAAAAGCGAGAAGGAAATAATTATTCAAGGTATTATAGATTTATTTTCGTTAGGCGAAGAAAATATTCTAATAGATTATAAATATACATCAATAAAAAATGACATAATGCTTTTAAATCATTATAAAAAACAACTTGACCTTTATGCAAAAGCAATAGAAGAGGCATATGATATAAAACTTGACAATATTTATCTGTTATCTCTTGGAGATGGGAGATTAATTAAATATGATAGAGAATTAAATTTACATAATGAAAGACACGAAAAAACAAAGTTATAAATTATTTTGAATAATTCAAAACTTAAATTAAAAAAGTAGAGGAAGAAGATGAAATTTTTATTTTTTGATATTGAATGTTCAAATGGCCATGATATTTGTTCTTTTGGCTACTGTTTAACTGATCAAAAATTTAAATTACTAAAAAAAGAAGATGTTGTAATCAATCCAGAGAGTAAAATTATTTTGTCTAAAAAGGGACAACCAGCAAAAATGCAACTTGCATATAGTCAAGAATATTTTAATAAACAAAATCCTTTCAGTTTTTATTATCCCAAAATAGTCTCTCTTTTAACAAATAAAAAGTATATAATCTTCGGTCATGCTCTGCAAAGTGATTTTAGTTATTTAAATATTGCCTGCAAAAGATACAATCTTCCTATTATCACATTACAAGGTTACGATATGCAAAAACTTCATCATATCCTATATAGAACACAACATATAGAGTCTCTTGAAAAGATTGTGGAAGAACTTGAAATAGAAAAGAGTTTTCTTTATCATAAAAGTAGTGAGGATGCTCATGCAACAATGCTTGTTACAAGACAAATTTTTGAAGAAAACGATTTAAATATTGATAAATTAAAAGATTTGTATCCAGAGTGTTTGATAATAAACAATATCAAAGATAAAAAAGAAACAAAGGATGAAAATTTAAGATTGCACGAGGAGGGAGAATGACAATAAGAGAAGATAAACAATTAATAAAAGATTATTTTAGCATTTTAGAGCCTGTGTTCCCAGATTGGTTAAACAAGTATATAAAGACAAAAGAAATGCAAAGATTGAAATATATTAGCACCTCTTGTGGTACAATATACTCTAAACTTTATAATGATAGAGTGTTTTATTCAACTCTCGATCACTCGGTGGCGGTTGCTCTTATAATTTGGCATTTTACTTTTGATAAGAAACAGACACTAGCAGGGCTTTTTCATGACATTGCAACGCCTGTGTTCAAACATTGTATTGATTTTTTAAGAGGGGATTATCTTCTGCAAGAGTCAACCGAAAATGAGACAAGAGGAATAATAGAAAACTCAAAAGAAATAATGCAGTTACTAGAAAGCGATTTAATAACTGTTGATGAGGTTTGCGACTATAAAATATATCCTATCGCAGATAATGAAAAGCCAAAATTATCAGCAGATAGACTTGAATACTCCCTCTCTGATGGCTTGTTTAGATATGGCTTATTAAATCTTGATGATGTAAAACGAATTTATCAAGATATAGAAATTGAGAAAAACGAACAGAACGAAAAAGAACTTGCTTTTAGCACTAAGAAAATAGCAAGAGAGTTCGTTAAAGTTACAAGCAAAATGTCTATTATTTATAGAGAAGATCGAACTCGCTATTCTATGCAACTGCTTGCTGATATAGTGAAAAGATTATATAATGATAGATTGCTAAGTCTTAGCGATTTATATACGTTAAAAGAAAAAGATGTAATAGAATTAATCAAAAGTTCTAAATATAGTAAAATATTTGACGTATGGCAAAACGCAAAGAAAATTAAAACATCGCAAGTCGCACCAAAGGGAGTTTATTTTGTTCAAGTAAAGGCAAAAGTGAGATATATAAATCCCCTTGTTAAAAACAAGAGGATTTATGATATTTGTATGATAGCCAAAAGAATGATTGATAAAAATCTTGCCTATGATATGTCAAAGTATGTTTATCTTGACATAGATTTTTGATTATTTATTTTATTGTTAAGTATCCATAAGCGCCAAGCTGTTCACTATATCCAGCAAAGGCGTAAGTCCCATCAGTTGTGCCGTTGAAATGTTCAAGAGAAGTGCATCTATAAAACATTGAATTTGAATTAGTAACATTCTCCATTGTCCAGCCTGTCCTAGACTGCGAGTCATATAGTGAGACATATATTGTTTGAAGAGCAAGACATTGAGAGAACATATTAACTGTATTAGTAACATTGTAAGTATTAAAATTCGAAATATCAAGTTCAGTCAATTTGCTACAATTATAAAACATTGCATTAAAATTGGTTACATTGCTCGTATCAAAATTAGAGACATTAAGGCTGGTTAAGCTACTGCAATTTTGAAACATACTAGACATAGTAGTAACTAAACTTGTATTAAAAGTTGAGACATTGAGCGATGTAAGGTTAGAACAACCATAAAACATAGATTGCATATTAGTAACATTTGAAGTGTCAAAACTAGTAAGGTTAAGTTCGACTAAACTTGAACAGCTAGCAAACATATTGATCATAGTAGTAACAAGTTGTGTATTAAAAGAAGAGAGATTAAGTTCGGTTATGTTTGTGCATCCGCTGAATAAACTCATCATATTAGTAACGTTGTTTGTGTTAAAAGTGGCAACATTTAGTATAGTTAAACTAGAACAACCAGCAAACATCTGTTGCATATTTGTTACACATTCGGTTGTAAAATTAGGATAGATAGAAAAGTCAAGAGTTTCTAAACTATAACAATTATAAAACATCTGTAACATATTTGTTACATTGTGAGTATCAAATGAAGAGAGGTCAAGTTCAGCTATGCTTCTGCAATTAGAAAACATCTGTTGCATATTTCTTACATTTGAAGTGTGAAAACCAGAAAGGTCTATTGATTGAAGAGATTGGCAGTTGTTAAATACATATTGCATATCTGTTACATTTGATGTATTCCAGCCCTCTCCAAAAGTTATACTTTCAAGGTTTGTGCATCCATCGAAAAGGTATTCCATGCGAGTGATATGCTCAAATGTAAAAGTGGAGAGGTCAAGTTCTGTAAGAGAGGAACAACCACTAAACATACCAATGCGATCGTAAGACAATGCACCGCCTATATATTCAGCAGAGGAGGTGTCAAAGTTTGAAAGGTCAATCTCGGTGAGGGAAGAGCAGTTGTTAAACATACCTACAAAAAACATAACATTGCTGGTATTCCAATTATCTCCAAAGATAATAGTTTTAAGAGCGGAGTCATAGCAGAACATTCCTGCCATATTTTTAACATTTGATGTATTCCAAGATGACAAGTCTATTTCAGTTAAAGAGGTACAACCTGCAAAAATACCAAATCTTGCATAGCCCCAATAGTAAGTACTTCCATAGTTATAATTTCCATGGTCATTGTAACCCATAGATATTACATTGCTAGTATTAAAAGAGGAAACGTTTAAGTCTGTAAGACCAGAGCAGTAGAAGAACATGCCCTCCATATCGGTAACACTCGATGTATCAAAATTTGTAAATTGAGTAAAATCTAGACTAGTCAAGCCTGAACAGAAAGAAAACATATATGACATGCTTTCTACACTACTTGTATCCCAATTAGATAGATCAATATTTGTTAAAGATGAGCAGTATCCAAAAGTGCCTAGCCATGTCCGCCTATCTGTATCTCCCATATTAGTTACATTTGAGGTGTCAAAAGTAGAAACGTCAAGATTTTCTAAACTTTGACATAGAGCAAACATTGCAGACATATTAGTTACGTTTGAGGTAGTAAAGTTAGGAAGTATAGAAAAATCAAGTTCTACAAGGCTACTGCATCCGTAGAACATGCGAGCCATATTCTCAACCTTTGAAGTGTTTAAGTTTGTAAGGTCAAGTTCAGTAAAACTCATTGTCTGACCAACTATAACATAATTACTGTTTTGGTTGACGGTGCAACTTGACGCAAACATGTAACTCATATCGGTAACATTTGAGGTGTCAAATTCGCTTATATCGACACTTGTAAGAGAACTGCAAGCGTAGAAAAAGTGATTTAAATTTGTTGTTGATTCGGTAAGATTAAAGTTGTTAAAGACAATCTCTTGACATGCTGTAAGGTTTGAAAAGGCATAGGACATATCAGAACTAGCGATTATATCTTCATCTGACAAAATATAGACTGTTGTTCCTTCTGTATTTGAGATTCGGTAGAGTTCCACATTGGTTGTATCCCAAAGCAATGTTGAGCCAACAACTCCTTCAATGACATTTACACCAT